>QKJH01000118.1 GCA_003250865.1 Alphaproteobacteria bacterium
CATTAATGTCAATAAAAACAGGCTATTGCAAGCGGTAATGATATACCCGCATATTTTCCAGCACGCGTTGGACATAGTTGCGTGTCTCAGAAATGGGAATGGATTCAATCCAGTCGTCCCAGGAAATCTGGCCTTTGCGCGGATCTCCGAACAAGGTATTCCACTGTTTGACACGGTTCGGCCCGGCATTGTATCCGGCAATCGCCATAGGCAGAGCACCATCAAAACTGTCAATCAAATCGCCCAGATAGGCCTGCCCCAAACGTACGTTATAATCTGGCTTAGCCGTCAGATGATGGTGGGCATAACCAACTCCTTCCTGCCGCGCAACCATACGTGCGGTCGAAGGCATCAGTTGCATCAATCCTTTTGCACCGGCCGAGCTTTGCGCTCCGACATTAAACGCACTTTCCTGACGCATGATGGCATAGGCCAAGGCGGCTTTGGTATCTGAGGTCAGGCGAATGGGCAAAACCGGATACGCTGCTTCCCAAAATCCCCAGCGATGCTCGGCATAGGATTTTTTACCAATCTGGTGCAGTGCCTCATAATCTCCAATTTCCTGTGCCAGTTTGCCATACATATAATAATACCCCGTATCTTCGGGCAATCCGTAGCGCAGCTTTATCATAAACAGGCGGATAGTTTGACTGTCAATACCGGCCTGTTTCAACAGTCTGACCGCTTGAACCAACTCGTTACGGTTAAAATCGGCTTGACTGTTCGATGTCACTGTATAGGCAAACGGTTTTTCCAAAAAGGCACGTAGAATACCGTCATCCTTCGCAATTTTATCGCCTGCCTTTTGCCCGTAATAGGTTTCGTAATATTGAGCGGATACCTGATACCACTGGTTGGCAATATCGGTATAACCCGATTTTTCAGCTGCCACTCCCGACCAATAGCTGCCGCGGGATTTGGATATTGGCGTTGATGTACCATTGAACAGTGCCTTGAAATGGGTAAAGGCCGTTTTCGGGCGGTTCAGATAATTCAGCGCCATCCATCCGGCCAGCCATTCCCCTTCAGCAAATGCCAAACCTTCATCTTTGCCATGTTGGGTCGCCAAGCGGTAAGCCAAAGCATAGTTCTTATCCTCAATGGCACGGCGCGCCAAAATATGCCGCTCTTTCCACCATTTGTCGGGATGGGGAAGATTGTCCGCACCAACCTTGTTAAGCAGCTCCAACGCGCGGCTATCCAAATCGTTGCGCCGCCTCCATCGTGCCCGTTCGAATATCAACCCTTTGTCATTCTGCAAGGCTGGCGGCACATTGGCAATCAGTCCTTCCACTCCGTGCCCTTCACGCGCCAGTGCAATTCGCGCCTTTCCCAATGCTGCAACGCTTCGTGAAACATAGCCCAAAGCCACTTCCGCCCTTTCGAAATTTTCATCCCAAATCAGATTATCCAAACGGACATCGTTATCCTCGGCCGTTAAAATGTTTGAATAGCGGGCAAGCAGCTTTTTCTGCTGTTCGGTGTTAAACGCTCCCTCACGCCAATATTGTTTGAACAGTGCCTTGGCACGGGCATCAACAGCCGTCATGACATGGGTATATTTGCCGTCATCAGTAAAAGGAGGATATTGGTCAAACCATTCGCGCCATACGCTATTGGTTGCACTTTGTCCCCTGTCCTCCTCTCCTTCTTGTTCTATTTTTCGCCGTACCGTGTCCATTAGCGGCCAATTGCCGTTATTACGGACAAATCCCATCATATCTCCCAGCGGTGGATGGGATTTATCATCCGTCATATAAAACCAGCTCATCAGGTTACGGATAACCGGATTATTGGAATGGCGCGCGGCATTAGCTCCGCTTGAATAATAACCGCCCTCGGCCGCAATACGGATACCTGTAACTTCCTGCGAGACAAACGCCGCACGGGGAGAAGCGAACGGCACACTGCACAGATACAGCACGGCCAGAACGGTAACAAACGTGCCCTTGGCTGTAATTCTGCTCTGTTTCATCGCGTGCATGAACAATCCCGAACGGGTAAGAAGTGAAGAATAAAAGGAACTCGCTCCGTCATGATAACGCGCTTTGCCCATGAAAAAAAGACGATTCCGTATCAGAAAACTTGTTTTTTCCTCATTCTTCCATTACACAGAGAGAACTATGAGCAAAACGGACAAAGACAGCGCAAACAGCAAAACCATTTCGGTCAACAAAAAAGCGTCTTTCGAATACACGATTGACGATACCGTTGAAACCGGAATTGTTTTGGTCGGAACCGAGGTGAAATCGCTTCGCCTGGGGCGGGTCAACCTGTCTCAATCCTATGCCGATACCGATGGAAACGAGCTGTATCTTTACGGTCTTCATATTCCCGAATACAAACAAGCCGGACAATATTTCCAACATGATCCGTACCGTCCGAAAAAGCTGCTTTTAAAACGCCGCGAAATCAACCGGCTTATCGGTGCCATTCAGAAAAAAGGGGCAACCCTTATCCCGCTATCGCTTTATTTCAATGCCAAAGGTCTGGTCAAATTGAAATTGGGATTGGCCACGGGCAAGAA
This sequence comes from Alphaproteobacteria bacterium, assembly GCA_003250865.1. Taxonomy (GTDB): domain Bacteria; phylum Pseudomonadota; class Alphaproteobacteria; order Micavibrionales; family SZUA-601; genus SZUA-601. Next base: position 2,528 of record QKJH01000118.1, read on the forward strand.
ACAGCACGAAAAACGTGAAGCCGTCAAAGAGCGCGACTGGAACCGCAGCAAGGCTC
>QKJH01000125.1 GCA_003250865.1 Alphaproteobacteria bacterium
GGCTTTGCATACAATGAAAGCCGCAGCATCGCCGTATTGAAAGTTTTTTTCTTCGTTATAATCCAGTAATTCGGTAATCATAAACCCTGAAACTTCCAACAGTTTAGCCAGTTCTTCCAAAGAAAAGATATAGTGGTAAATAGTGCTTTGTTCCCGTTTCTGGTTTTTAGTATCCAGAAATGTACAATCGGTTTTTAAAATCTTTTGCTGTTCGTCATAGTCGTTATTCTGAAGCATAAAGATACCATCGTATTCTTCCCATGTTTGGTCGCATAGATTGGCCTCCAGACACTCATCCAGCATGGAGGTATAAAAAGCAAATTGTGCGCCGTCTTTTAAAGAGCGTCTGATGGCTCGAAAAAAGTGCAGACTGTCAACTTTATTCAGATATCCAAAGCTGTTTCCCAAACAATAGGCGCCGTCAAACTGTCTTTCTGGTAAATGGGCATCCTGAATACTGTTGCATATAAAGTTGTTGTCGATGCCTGACGATAGGTCTTTGGCGAATTCTATACACTCGGGAGATGAATCAATACCTGTTATTTTGTAGCTCTGTTGGCCTAAATAACGGGCGTGAAACCCGAAACCGCATAAGGCATCCAGTAATATCGAGCCTTTGTCACAGTCTAAAAGCTCAATAACACGCTGAGACTCAGCCCGAAAAAAAGATTCTTGTTGTGACTTTGCCTTCAGATAGGCCAAAGCCATTCCTGAAAAATAAGTTTCATACCATTTTGAGTGTGGAAGCTTGATACCGGACATAATATAACTTAAGTGCCTTTAATAATGATGAAATGTGAAATTACTGTCTAAAAAAGTACAGCAATATGAGTATATTAAACAAAAAATATCGCGTTGCAACATACTTTGCGTTAACTATTTTCCTCTACACTTGCTTTCGGATTTTCAAGTTTGATTCGTACACAATAAAAACCAACCAATATGAGGACTAGCTATGGCTAAACGTGTTATTGAGAACAGACCGTTTGACGAAATTAATGTCGGTGATACAGCCGAAGTCAAACATACATTAAAGCAAAGCGATATTGTTGCTTTTGCCAGCCTGACAGGGGATATTAATCCGGCGCATTTGGACGTAGAATATGCCGAAAATACACTTTTTCACGGTATTATTGCCCACGGTATGCTGGGCGGCTCGCTAATTTCCAATGTTTTGGGCACAAAATTACCCGGTCCGGGTACCATTTATATGGGGCAGACCTTTAAATTCATGCGCCCGACACGTGCTGGCGATACGATTACTGCCCGTGTAACCGTGCGTGAAAAAGATGAAGAGAAAAAACGCCTTATTCTGGACTGTGTTGTTGTAAACCAGAATGATGAAGAAGTGATTTCCGGTGAAGCCAAGGTTTTGGCACCGACTGACAAGATTGTTCGTGCTCTTAAGCCTGTTCCGGAAATTGAGCTGGTAGAGCCGCATGTGCCCCTATACAGCAAGCTTATCCAGCGTCAGGCACCACTGCCGGCGATGATTACAGCTGTTGTCATGCCTGTTACCAATGTCTCTTTGATGGGTGCCATCGAGGCAAAGGATGAACGCATTATTGAACCGATTTTAATTGGTCCGCGCGCTAAAATTCTGGAAGTTGCCGAAAAAGAAGGCATCGAAATTGGTGATACGACCATTATTGATACTCCAGATGAAGATGCTGCTGCCTGTAAAGCTGTTGAGATGGTACAAGACGGCAGTGTTGAAGCCATTTATAAAGGTCATATCCACACGCCGAACCTGCTTCGTGCTGTTCTTCATCATAATGGCGGCATCAGTGTCGGTCGCCGGATGAGCCACGTTTTCATTATTGAAGCGCCGACTTACGCCAAACCGCTATTCATTACCGATGCGGCTATCAATATCGAACCCAAACTAAACGAGAAAAAAGATATTGTGCAAAATGCAATTGATTTGTTCCGTGCTTGCGGTTTTGGTACGCCGAACGTAGCGATGCTTTCTGCCTCGGAAGTAGTTGATCCGAAAATGCCGTCTACTTTGGATGCCGATGCCATTACAAAAATGGCTGAACGGGGCGAAATTACCGGCGGTAACGTATTTGGCCCGTTGGCATTTGATAATGCTATCAGCAAATCTGCCGCCCGCACCAAAGGTATTAATCACAAGGTTGCCGGTGATGCCGATATTCTGGTTACGCCGAATATTGAATCGGGAAATATGTTGTTTAAACAGCTGTGTTTCCTGTTCGATTTAGAAGCTGCCGGTCTGGTAATGGGTGCAAAAGTTCCGATTATTTTAACATCGCGTGCTGATGAAGCGTCGACCCGTCTGGCTTCGTGTGCTTTGGGGCTGCTTTATGCCAATCGCGATAAAATCGGTAGCTAATCATTAAGGCCAAACGTCATGTTTAAAATATTGCGTAATTTACTAAGGAAAAAAACGATGACCGAAGACGTTATTGTCACTTTTAACTGTGGCTCGGATACCATGAAGCTGGGTTGCTTTAAGAAAAGCGATATGACCCGCTTATGGTACGGGCTGTGCGAGCGTATTAATACGGAGCCGGAGGTACGGATAAAATCGGATGCGGGGGAAATCTTGCT
>QKJH01000218.1 GCA_003250865.1 Alphaproteobacteria bacterium
GGATTCTTCACTGGTATTTGTGTTTTGATATGGGTTTTCTGCTCTGGGGATGATTTCTTTTCCGGTTAATCGTTGTCCGCCATTATCATGGCATGAACTGCAATAATCAATCTGTTCCCCGTGGGAAACATGGCAGGAACTGCAAGTCAGCTCGGGCCAATGGCTTTTGTGGGGATTTTTTTCCAAATAGTCTGTTTGATTGGCGAGATAATCCTCGCTGATATGGCAAGTTAAACACATTTCATCGTCATAGGAACGTTTGGCTAATTTTGTGCCCCCATCGGATGTGGTAATCACTTCATAATTGCCGGTGATATATTTGATCCCGCTGTTGATTTCTGCCGGGATTGAATAATCGTGGCAATCTTTACATTCTATATTGGCTTGGGCATGTACACTATCCAGAGTGTGCCCTTCAAGATATGAATCCACATTGGCTTGCATCACATGACAACTGGCGCAAAAACTTGGGTTGGTGTTACTTTGATGAAGTAAGGTTCCCCCAAAAACAACAAGGACCGCGATGATAACCAGGGAAAGATTAAAAATGATACTGATTTTAAACCAATTCGGTTTTTTCTTTGTTGGGGAGCCTTCGTTTTCTTTCACGCGTGATTTTTCCTTTCATTTTTTGTGATGAAGATAGAGGAGTACGCTGTAAAACTACAGCGTACTGCCATTTTTTTAGAGGGTGCTGGCGAATTTTCCGGCCATCCAACCGTGGGTCATGGCCATGCCGATAGAGTTTCCGGCAAATGGGGTGCTGTATCCCGGTCCGTATCGACCACCGAGTACATTTCCGGCCACATATAATCCTTGAATAACCTGACGGTCAAGATTAAGTACACGTAGTTTTTCATCGGTAACAATCCCGGACATGGTAACCATGGCAGGTTTTGTGTATCCGCTGTTTGATCCGGTACAACCGTAGAAAGGTGCTTCATCAATGGCAATCATGGCCTTGGCATCTTTTCCATAATCCGTATCTGCGCCGGCATAACACAATTCGTTATAGTGTTCAATTTCACTTACAAAGGTTGTGATCTGATCGCCGGTGTATCCGAGATAACCGGCTAATTCTTCCAATGAATTTGCTGCGAAGACGGTTCCGGCATTTCTTTCCGCAACGGTACAGCCTCGAACCGCGGCTCCTTCTGCCCCGGACCCAAGCACTTTTTCCATATCATCCTGCATGTCTTCATAATAAACAGGACGTCCGTAATTGGGACCGCCGTGTTCCAGCCCGGCTAATTCCACACTTTGCATATATTTTTTGTCGGTTACCAGGGTGATCAAACCCACCGGTTGGCGCAAAACTGCCTGGGATAATAACGGAGCGGCTGCTTCATTGGCGAATCGTTTGGCGTTGGCGTTTAATTGCAGCATAGGTCCGGCTCCCCAAGGCCCGGAAGCGCCGCCGCCAAGGCCCATATATCCACGTGGGGATGGTTCAATCATTCCGCCAGCCCAACACGCCATTTTGTGCCCGGCTCCGTTGCGAATGGTGACTGCGGAAAACTCTTCTTTGGTAATCCCTGCACGTTCAGACCATTCCTGGCTTTCATTTAATAATGCCCAACACATATCCGGGTCACCAATGAAATCACCACAGGCAATGACCACACCTTTGGCGGCATGATATTGAATATAATTTCCTTCGGCATCCTGTACGATAGCACCGGTCACCGCTCCGTTTTCATCCTGAGTGAGGACGATGCCGGTGTGTTCGTATTTCCAATCAACACCCAGATCAATTGTTTTTTGGACGGTATATTTTTCAAACCAGCGTAAGATAGAAACGAACGGTGCAACAGAGGAACGTAAGGTTGGTCCCATAAATTGAGCAACGGTTGGCCAGGTTTTATATCCACCCAATTCGATCGGGTAATCTTTGGGATCAACCCCTTTTTGGATTTGATTGATCAACAAATCTTCACTCATCACATTTGAAAAATCATAAACCTGTGTTGTGCCATCGCTGTAACTAAATTCCACGGCACTGTCGTTGGCGGCCCGCAAATCCGGATATTCTTCGTAAACTTCCACCAGCCGGTCAAACATTGCACCTGAATTTTCTACAAACAACTTAATAATATCAGGGTTGCAGCGCCCGCCAGCGCGTTTGACAAATTCTTGGACAATTTCACCGGTGTCGTAAGGTCCGTATCCACGATCAATTAACCATTGTGAATTAACATGACCAATATCTTCCCCGATTCTTCCCCAATAATCGTTAAAGGCTTCTTGCGCTTGTTTTTCGATAATGGCTACTTTTGCACCATTATCCGCAGCGCCCAAAGCTGCCAATAACCCGGAATGTCCGGCGCCTAAAACCAAAACATCCACATTAACTTCACTGCTGATATCTTTCGAACTGATTTCCGGGGCTGACCCTAACCAGTCCCCTTCCCCGGAGTACCCTTTAACCCGGCTGCCGGAGGTTTGTCCGGTAGTTGCGGAGGACTCTCCACTTGGTGCGGCGTTTTCCGAACCGACCACTTTCGGAGAGCAGCCTACCAGGGCGGTTCCGGTGACTGCGGCGGCGGTTACGGTTGAGGCTTTGAGGAAACTT
>QKJH01000148.1 GCA_003250865.1 Alphaproteobacteria bacterium
GATTGTTGGACATTACGTCATCCAACCAGCGGTAAACCGCATGGGCAAACCAGTGTACAATCCATCTGGGACAGGCTGGCAACCGCCAACTGGTATGCAACCGAGCCGACAATTGAATTTGATACAACCATTCAGGAGTGGAACAGCTGTCAGAATTCCGGTCAGCTTCATTCGTCAAGTCCATCAGGCGGCTACATCTTTCAAGATGAGTCACAATGTTTTGGTGCTACGTTTAATTTGAAGGAGTTTATCAAAGATCCTTTACAAGAACGTGGCGGATGGCACGTTGATTTTGGAGAAGAGGCCGTACCGCAAGCGCAGTTTAAAAGTTCGTCTTTCTCGCACGCCGTACAACTTATGACATTGGCATTGGATTGCACGCATGATATTGCGGCTCAGAATGAGTTGTTTCCTGATATGGCACACCGGTTTCGCCCTATCGGACTGAACTTTTGTGATTTGTCGGCTGTGTTGATGCGTTTGGGATTGGCCTATGATTCGGATGAAGCGCGGTCGTTTTCCTCGTCCGTAACGGCGTTAATGACTGCCGAAAGTTATGCCATGTCGGCACAGCTTGCACAAATAACAGAGCCGTTTTCCCAATGGAAAGATAATGCACAAACAATGCAGCGTGTCATGCATAATTTTCAGGCTATCGTCAATGGGAAGCATGACGGTTACGAAGGCTTGACAGTGGCGCCGCCCGCGCTGCTTGATGTAGAACATCCGATTGTCATTGATGTGATTGACAGTGCCCGAGATGCTTTTGCCCGCGCCGTAAAGCTGGGTGAAAAGAATGGCTACCGTAATGGTTTTGTCAGTCTTATCTCCCCTCTTTCCCGCTCGTCTATGGTGATGGGGGGCCGAATTTCCGGTATTGATCCCGAAGCGGTCATGGTTATATACCGTGATATTGATGATGAAAATAATCCGTCGACGATGGAACGGGATATTAACCCCAATGTTCCTTATGCCTTGCGCCGTTTGGGGTACTCTCCGGTGCAGGTTTCCGATATTGTTCGCTATGTTCTTGGCGCACACACATTACGGGATGCACCGCATATCAATGCAAAAGTCTTGTCGGAAAAAGGTTTTACAGGTGAACATATTGAAGCACTCGAAGAGGTTCTATCGGATTGCTATGACATCCGTTTTGCGTTTAACCGGTGGACGCTCGGTGATGATTTTTGCTTAAAAACTTTGGGGATTTCACAAGAAGATTTGGATAATAATGGATTTGATCTGTTGCCGTTTATGGGCTTTTCTTCGCAGCAAATTGATGAAGCTAATATGTATTGTTGCGGCACTTTGACATTGGAAAACGCACCACATATCAAGGACGAACATCAGGCTATTTTTGATTGTGCATCACCCGTTGGACGAAATGGTACTCGTCGCGTCAGCTCCTCGGCGCATATTTTGATGGCGGCATCGGTCGGAGCATTTGTTTCGGGTGGCGTGGGCACGACGGTTACTCTGGATTATGAAACAACCATTGATACGATCAAAGACTTGTATTTTCTGGCGTGGTCTTTGGGGATGAAAAATCTGTCGCTCTACCGTCAGGGAGCCAAGCTATGTCAAAGCCGTTTTCAGGATGTTATCGAAGAACAACAACCCGAAGAAATACCGACAACTTCACAGGAATCATCGACAGTTATTGACGAAATGGAGGGGCGTGATAAGAATGTTGTCTCCGGTATCCTTTCATCGTCATCGGCTAAGAGAATACCGCTTTTAGCAGGCCAGATTGCCCGTCATATGGCAGCACAACAAAAAATAAAAGATGCGCGCGGTGAGTTGGATAAGGCTATGGAGCCGTCACTCATTGATGGAGAGGAACAGGACAAAAGCGACCAAAACCGTGAGATAGTTTATGGTGAGCCCTTGCCTCAACATGATAATCAGGAGAACAAAGAACGCGATACCTTGCCGCAGCGCCGCAAAGGTTACACGCAGAAAGCGTCCATTGGGGGGCACAAAATTTATTTGCGCACCGGGGAATATGCAGATGGAACGCTGGGTGAAATCTTTATTGATATGCACAAAGAAGGCGCGGCTTTCCGTTCGCTTCTTAATAATTTTGCTGTGGCTATTTCTATTGGTTTGCAATATGGGGTGCCGTTAGAGGATTTTGTCGAGGCTTTCACTTTTACGCGGTTTGAACCGTCCGGCAAGGTTGAGGGCAATGAAGCCATTACCATGGCTTCTTCGGTGATGGATTACATTTTCCGTGAGTTGGCCATCTCGTATCTTGAAAGGGCGGATTTGGCTAATGTTGAGGCAGAAGATATCTTACCCGGTGCTATCGGTAAAGGGGATAGCCAATCAGCGCTGGGCGATAAACCCCACAAAGATTTGGATCCGGAAACCGTGAATATCATCCGTCAAGCCGTTTCCGGCGGCTATACGCGCCAGAATCTACGAAGAGTTCAGGAAAACCTGCTCAGTAAAATTACAGCTAACAGCAACCTTGCTCTTAATGCTGCGCTGGAAGATGAGCGCATTCGAGCCTTGGGTATTCAGTATGAAGATGTAGAAGAATCAATTATCGAGTCGGAAACTGATTCTAAAAAAATGAAGGAAGTCTTTTACAATTCAGTCAAAGCGATTCAGGATGCAATTCATGGTGCCCGCGAAAAAGGTTACGAAGGTGTGGCGTGCTCGGCATGCGGCCATATGACTGTTTTAAAGATTGGTCATTTCCTTGTGTGTGATACATGTTCCTATATTCATGAAGATGATTAATTTGACCAATTGTGTTCGATTTTTCTTTGCATTTATAGTAATATAAGCTATAGTTGTGGCATGATGAGTCCGACGTTTAGTTGTGCTTGTTCGTCGTTTTTATGTTTGAATTACATAGGGGGATTTCCTATGCGCGTAAAGGGTACCGTTAAGTGGTTTAATAAGAAATCCGGTTACGGTTTCTTGATACCCGTTGAAGAGTCGCTTAAACAAGACGTTTTTGTGCATATTACCACGCTGCAAAGTAATGGCATCCAAACCATTACCGAAGGGCAGGAGTTGGAATTTGATATGGTCGAGGGCCGTGGGGGGAAAATGGCTGCCGACAACATTACGTTGGTTGAAAATGTGGCTGCGCTTCAAACGGCCGAATAAACAGCATTTTATAAAAATACAAAAAGCCCTCGGTTACTGAGGGCTTTTTTGTGCAATATGGTTATTGGATATTATTGCCATGTGGGGTCATTATGAAATTGTCCGATTTTTTCACGTGGTGACACGTTCTTTTCTTTGGAAATTTCGTCCAGAACCTTATTAAAAGTACGTCTTTTAAGCTTATCCAATGGACCGCCGGCTTCGTCAATGCTCGCGTTGATTACGCTGTCTGCAAAAAGCTGGGTCGAGTTTTCCAGATTGAAGGTCTTCAAAATCTCTTTTGCCTCCCCAAGCTTCACCTGTCTCGAGTCTCTGTCAGTGATAGAGAAGGCCTCGTTAACCAAGTCGGTAACAACATCAAAGTTCCTTTGAGTAATTTCTGTTGAAGCTGTCTTTAATTGTGCTGTGTTTGTCATTTTTTACTCTCCTTATCCCCTATTATTGTATGCTCTTTTTGCAGCGCATCATGTTTTCATAATCATAGAATATAGCATTATGACAAACAAATAGTTAACGCACTGCACAAAAATAACCGAGACATAAGAAAACCCGCTTTTACTGCGGGTTTTTATGTTTTTTATCAGTTGATTAGGCTATTCTGTCTGAAAGCCGTATCGGGTATAGGAACCCAAAAAGTTACGGGTTTTGCCATCACGAATCGCAAACATTCCATAGTCGGAGTTTAAAATATCGTAGTGAGTGGCAATGATACGCATTAGAAATTGCTTGTCCGGAAAGGAAAGTTCCTTAAAAAGCGGCCCTGTGTAGACAGTAGCAGTATTATCGGAGGCCATCATGGATTTAATCAGTCCGTGGGCTTTGGCGTTATCAATAATGGCTTCACGCTCCTTGAAGGTGATTTTTTTTGGATTCTTACGCCATTGGTCGGGATGGTGGTAGTCTTTTGGGTTAGAGTAGGAAAAAATGGCCTTTTGGTTTTCCCGGTGGTCAATCCATCCGAGCGATTTCCCCAAAATTGTTGGTTTGGGACGCGGTGTTTGAGCGTGCGCCGGAACAACAACAGCAAGGCACAGCAGTAAAGACATTATAAAAGTAATTGAATTTTTCATGGCCGCCTCCCTCGTATACGGTTATTTTTTCTATATTATACTGATATAGTATTGAATTGTTAAGGTTAATATTTCAAGAACATCAAAATTAACGATTTTTAATGGCTTTATGATAGAATTATCCTATGAATGGCATTTATAACATTGCCCTTTCGGGCTTACAGTCCTTGAAAAAGACCGTGTTTAACCACGCGTCAAACATTGCCAATGCCGATAATGTGGGAAGCGTCGATAAAGCCGGGAAACAACCTTATACTCCTGTTGATACGGTAAGTATCAGCAATCCAGACGGCCAAGGAGTAAGAACGGAAACGGTTTTACGCGATCCAGCACAGGTTCTTGTTTATGATGGCTCGTCCCCATTTGCCAATGAAGAAGGCATTGTAGCTACTCCAAATGTTGATTTGGTACATGAAATAGTAGGTATGAAGACTGCATCAACACTCTACAAAGCCAATGCTGCCGTTATTCGTACTCAAAAAGAGATGGATGACGAGATTATGGACATCTTGACCTAGATTCCCTATAAATTACAGATAAACACTCACATTCTGTCGCCAGACCGTGAAATTTATCATACGTAATGGAAAACAATGTCTTTTGCAGAACAAATAGCTATCGTTCAGAACAATATTGCTCAACACGGGATAACCGAACGCAAACCGCAAATTATTGCGGTTTCTAAACGCCAACCCGAACCTAAAATTCAGGAAGCGCTGGATTATGGCTGGCGTATTTTTGGCGAGAATCAGGTTCAGGAGGCGGTTGCACGCTGGCAGGAACGTAAAAAAACATTACCAGACTTGAAACTGCACCTTATCGGGCCTTTGCAAAGCAACAAAGTAAAGCCGGCTGTCGACTTATTTGATGTTATACATACGCTCGATCGTGAAAAGATTGCTGTAAAGCTTATGAACGAAATGCAGATTGCCGAGCGGAATTTGCCATGCTTTGTACAGGTTAATATCGGGTGTGAGGAATCCAAATCGGGTGTTGAACCGGATATGGCACAGGAGTTTGTCAGTTTTTGTAGGCAAGATATCGGCCTGACGGTAGTTGGGCTGATGTGTATTCCTCCAATCGAAGAAAACTCGGAGCCGTATTTTGCAAGGATGCAACAGTTAAATCGTGCATGTGGGTTAACGCAGTTAAGTATGGGGATGTCGGATGATTATCCGCTATCTGTACGTCATGGGTCAACACACGTACGTGTTGGCTCATTTTTGTTCGGAAAACGCTAGCCTACGGACTTATTGTGGGGTACATGCCCGCTGATTCGCGCAGGCCGTATTCGTTGGTGCGTACGTAGTTTTTAATGACTTCTTCGCGTTTAGCAGCCTCTTCAGCTTCAAAGTTTTTCATGCGGCCTATGCTTTCGAGGCGTTCGTTGCTTTTGCTCTCGCGTTCCATTCGGACTTTGTTTTGCTGGGCAACGGCTTCTTGCTCTGCTTGTATCAAAAGCTGGCGTTCATAGGTGTCATCAGCTAAAGAGTTTTGATAATCGTCAAGATTCTTGCTCTCAAGCTTTAATTGATGGGTATAATAGGCTTGCCATTCACTATTTTCAGACGGCTTTGTATTATTTTGAGCAACAATATAGGATTTTTCTTTGCTTTTTTCTGTATCTTCAGGAATTTTTGAGTAATTCTCGGCCGTTTTTGTCTTAGAAATGCTATTTTCATGGGCAAAACGTGACGTTTTTATGGGAGTCATATTGATTCCTTCGTCCAAATTGGCAACTTGGACGGCTATATCGGCTTTTCCGCTATCAATATCATGTGTGGATGGCCCAAAAGTCTTGGTCAAGAAAATGCCGCCAATATCATTGCCTTCATTCTGCGCGATTACAGCATTGACTGCGCCAAAAGCCAGGCCCATTGGGCCGCCATAAATACCGCCACCGGCAACGCGCGCCGCACCGGTTATTTCGTCACCGGTGACATACCGGTAAAGCGATCCAACAAGCGGAATGTGCTGGAGAGGGTTAATAATATCGACAAAGTCCCAGAATGATAATTCATCTTTTGCTTCTTCGCCGGCTTTAGTGCCTAGAACAACGTCTTTTTCAGTATATTCGGCTTTTTCTTTTGGCAAAACCTCAATACGTTCATCGTAGTTTGCACGATAAACATGTTTTTGAAACGATTTCTCTTCTGCCTGCGTCTGTGATGCTGGCAACGGTGTGTTCCACAGCGGTTTTGGCACAACTTCGTGCGATTGTAACCCTTCAATAGCCATCGTTAGTCCCTTCTTTAAACGTTTTGGCTTATCTCACTCCATGATAAAACTGCAAAAGCCGTGCCAATAAACTGGCTTGCCGAGGGAAGGGAAATATGTTTAGACTAATCTATGTCTAAAAATTCGTCATTAACTACCAGCATTTATGTATTGCCCGGCTTGTATGAGAAGGCGGCAACGGCTCTGTATGATGCTTTAGAGCAGTATTATGGTGAAAGCGTAATTTTTAGCCCGAAAATCAATATGATACAGCAGAATGAGAAAGCCGTTGCTGTTTGTTTCGGTCAGAACGATACGGCGATAGAAGAGGCAATAGAGTCTTGTCCGATTGTCCGTAATTGTGTTGATAAGAGAAGAGACCAAACGGGAACGGTTGTTCTCTTCTCTCCTGTCAAGTTGCATGAAATCATCAGTGAAATTGATACCTTGATGGATATTAGCGTACGATCTCAAACGGTACTCCTACCTTTGGGAGATTACGTTCTAAATGAAAAAACACGGGTGCTGTCTGGCAAAAAACTGGATGATACGCCTTTGACTGAAAAAGAGGCCGGGGTTATTTTATACCTGTACGAAAAGATGCAAGAGGACAGCACCCCGATTGGCCGTGAAGAGCTTTTGAGAGAAGTCTGGAAATATGCTGAAGGCATTGACACACATACTATTGAAACTCACATTTACCGGCTTCGCCAAAAGGTTGAAAAGAATAAAACCGGGGAAGCTCGGGATTTGATTCTAACAGTCGAAGGCGGGTATCGACTGGATATATAGATTATTCCTGATTTTCAAATGATTTCAGCTTCTGGGTCGAACTGGAAACCGTTTCGATGAAGCTGTTCCCTTCCACAATCGGCATATGACTGTATCCTGCATCAATTAATGCCTGTAGTCCCGGAATGAGCTCTTTCAAATTTTCCAGCTCTGTTTGTAATTCTTCCGGGGTTTCCTGATTGACAAGATTGGACAAATCCATTTTTTCCTGAAAGCTGAGATGATTTTCTGCCTGCTTTTGTACGGCGGCAGTCTGGTAAGCCTGATATGCTTTGAATTTTAATGAGGCCAGAGGACTTTCTGGTTCGTCGTCATTGGGTGTCGCGTGAGCTTCTGCCTCGGCGGCCAGCCCCAATTTAAGACAGATGAACTTGTGTCGCATGGATGCATTGGCCAAAAGCGGCGTTAATGCCACCCAAGTTGAGCTATCGGTATATTCGGCGAAAACATCTTCGCGATCATTTTCATGGTCGTCTTCAGGAATATCGGCGGAAAGCGATATTGTTTCCTGATAGGATGGTTTGTTTTTCTTTTTTCGTTTGCGGTTAAATTGCTCTTTTTGTTCACGGTGAATGGCTTTATTAATGGCATAGGGAGTAATCCGAACCATGTCGGATGAGGGTAAGATACGTTGATCAAATTTCCCCAACTGTCCAAACAAAGGCAGTCTCCGGAGTTGTTGCAACCGAATCCATTATACCATAAAAAGGTGGCAAAACAATAGATTACGCTATTCGTGACGTAAGGGGCGCGACATCAAATCGGAAAGTACCTCGTGAGCAGTCCGTTTTTCGGTAATCATATCATCAACAGCGACACAAATAGGCATCTCTACACCATTTTTTTGGGCCATAGCAACGGCGGCTTGCGCAGTATAGGCGCCTTCACTGACACTGGAGCGGGAGTTAAGAATATCCGAAGGTTTTTCACCTTTGCCGATGCGGTATCCCAGTGAAAAATTGCGTGATTGCATGGCCGAACAAGTCAAGGTCAAATCGCCCAGTCCCGACAGGCCGCAAAATGTTTCGTTTTTACCGCCTAAGGCAAGGCCTAGCCGTGTAATCTCAGCTAATCCGCGTGTAATAAGGGCGGCACGTGCATTGTCGCCTAAATCCAGTCCTGATGAAACGCCGCAGGCGATGGCGATGACGTTTTTCACAGCACTGCCGATTTGTGCTCCGATGGGGTCAAACTGGATGTAGGGTCTAAAGGATTTATAGGCAATGGCCTGAATGATAGCCATGCCAATGTCTTTATGCTTTTCATCAATGGCCAAGGTAATAGCTGTGGGTAGCTCTTTAGCGGCCTCAATGGCAAAAGTAGGGCCGGTCAGGATTCCCAGCGGGTTATCTGGGAAAATATCACGTACAACGTTTGATAATAGCTCGCCTGTTTGTATTTCAATACCTTTTGAGGCAATAACCAGCGGTATAGAAGAGGGGAGAGTGTCTCTTAATGGCTCTAGTGTGGAGCGGGTAAACTGGGTTGGCGTGACAATTACGATTATCTCGGCATTCTCAACGCTCGCGGCTAAATCACCTGTAACGTGCAATCCTTGCTTCGGTAAAGAAACATCGGGTAAATAGGGTGTGTTTATACCATCGCCGTCAATAGCCTCAACGACGGACTGCTCAAAAGCCCAGAGAGTAACCTTGTTGCCGGCTTTGACGAACAGAGAGGCGAGAGCGGTTCCCCATGCTCCTGCGCCGATAACGGTGATGTTCTTCATACAAATCGTCTCCTTATTCCTGAAATTGCGGTGGTGAGAGTTCAACCAAGGGCCATCGCGGGCGTGCCTTTAATGAAAATGCGTCATTCTGTTTTGATGTCAAGCGTTCAAGGCCTGCCCAGGCAACCATGGCTCCGTTATCGGTACACAGGCGCATTGGCGGCGCTATAAACGGGATGTTCCACTGAGCGGCTTTTGTACGTAAGCGATTGCCTAAAAATTTATTGGCGGCAACGCCTCCCGCTACTATCAGAGCTGTCGGGACAATATCGCATTGTTTTAAAATAGAAAAGGCATTTTCCAGTCTATCATCGAAAACATCGGCAACCGCTTCGTGAAATTCATGGGCAAGTGCGGCTTTATCGGTGTCTGATAGGATAATATTCTTGTCAATAGTTTGACTGCGGACAGCGGTTTTCAGGCCTGAAAAGGAAAAATCGCATCCTTCTCGTCCTTTAAGCGGGCGTGGTAGGTTGAATTCCCGGCAGTTCTCCGATGGGGTGTGGCGATTAGCCCATTCTTCCATTTTTGGCCCCCCGGGATAACCTAAATCCAGCATCTTTGCAACTTTATCAAAGGCTTCACCGGTCGCGTCATCAATGGAAGTGCCCAATAATTCATACTCTCCGACGGCCTTAACCAATATGATTTGGGTGTGCCCTCCAGAGATTAGAAGCAAAAGGTATGGGAATTGGGCATTATCGGTTAGGCGTGCCGTCAGGGCATGGCCTTCAAGATGATTAACCCCGACAAAGGGCTTATCCAAAGCAAGGGCAAGGCCTTTTGCCATGGTTAATCCGACCATTACCCCGCCGATAAGTCCCGGGCCTGCC
>QKJH01000072.1 GCA_003250865.1 Alphaproteobacteria bacterium
GCCATGGCATCTATTTTTGAACGCAACGAGATCATTGCTGCTGTTGATACGGATTTACATCACGAGCATAACCCTATGAATCGTGGCGCATACAGTTTTGTTACGGATGAAGACAAGCAAGCCATTAAGAAGGATGCGTTGGTGTCATACGCCCGGGCAGCGCAGGCACTAAAGCAGAACGGTTATCCCGAAATTGCAGCAGAAATCCAATCCTTTGTCGAGTTGGAAACACAAAAGCTGGATACAACGGCTAAGGAACAAGTGTTGCCGGATATGTTGAAACGCTTCCGCGAATACACGTCCGAGTTTGAATTTCAGCAAAATAAAAAGACGGAAGAAGTCAGCTTGCATACAGGCGGTATCGGCTATGACGTTCCGGAAGCTTATCGGATTTTGTGGGATAAAGTTGAGGGAGCTCTCGGTGCGCCGAATGCTGTTAAGCCCAAAGCCGATGGCGAGCTGAAGCCCTAAGAAATAATAGTGTGAGTAAAAATAAAGCCCGCCGAATTGACGGGCTTTATTTGTGCGTCTTAGATTTTTCCCGTCAGGCGATAGGCCAGCGTTCCGACATATTCTTTGATGGCTTTGCGCAAGAGATACAGATTGTCAATCACATCAAAATCGTGACCCTCCCAAATATTGCCATAGGTCTCAAAGTCAACGGGGTAGGGGATAACGCTCCATCCCTGTTTGTCAAATACGGCCTTGGCGCGCGGCATGTGGCTGGCCGAGGTAACGAGTAACCATGTCTCGTTCGGTGTTGGCTTGACAAGCTGCTTCGATAGCGCAGCATTTTCAAATGTGTTGCGGGACTGGTTTTCAAAAATAGTGCGTTGTGCAATGACAGGGTAAAATTTGTGCAGCCATTCGCTTACAATATCGGCCTCTTTATTTTTTTGTGCATGTAAGGATCCCGAACCGCCGGTATAAACCAGCCGTGCCTTAGGGTAAATTTCGGCCAGCTCCAACATGGCGGTGATGCGCTCGGCCGATCCGGCTAGCTGGATTTGTTGATAGGTGATGGAACGCGGAGGGTTTACCGCGCCGCCCAGAACAATAATACCGTCAATATGCTTGGGGAGGGTTTGTTGGGTCAGAACGGGATAGCGGTTTTCAAACGGGCTGAGCAAAAGATTGTCAATCGGCAGCATTATCACGGTCAAAAGAACGAGCAGGGCGCCGCCGATACAGCTCTGTCCGATTACGGCAAAACGGGTGAACAGTAAAACAAACCCCAACAGGATTAGCCCGATAAGAATGTTTCCGGGATCCAGAAAAAACCAGCCGATTTTGGACAGATGAAAAAAATGCATGCGATGCCTTTAAAATTGTTGACGAAAGCGCTTTATATCCCTATAACAAATTTCACGTAAAACCGCAATGATTTGCACATTTTACTCGATGGAGAGGTGGCAGAGCGGTTGAATGCACCGGTCTTGAAAACCGGCATAGGGGCAACTCTATCGTGGGTTCAAATCCCACCCTCTCCGCCATAACAAACCCCGCATACGCGGGGTTTTTTGTTTTTTAGGCAAGAATGTAGTGAAACTAATAAAAACTAAATCTACCAAAAAACGTATATGCATGGCTAGAGAAACAGTTTGTGGGGCAATCAAAAACCAATAGAAAATGAAAAGAAATTTTCGTATAGTCTTTTATAACAAATTTTTAACAAGGGTAATTCTCATGGCTAAAAAAGAATTGGAAGCCCCCAAATATCACGAACTTATGTGGCCAACACTTAAAGCTATCAGGAGTCTTGGTGGTTCGGCAACCAATCAGGAAATATTAGATAAAGTAATTGAGTTAGAGGGCTATTCAGAAGAGATACAGCAAGTTCCCCAGCAAGGTGATCATCGTTCTCAATTAGATTACAGGTGTGCGTGGGCTAGAACATACTTAAAGAGAGCCGGTGTGATAACAAACAGCGGAAGAGGTATATGGGTAGTTCTGGATAGAGGGGACACACTAACCGAAGAAGATATTGAGAATCTGCATAAGCTCGTCAAAAAGGATGTGTCAAAGAAAAAGCATGATAAAAAAATATCGGAAGGGCTAAAATCCAAAGAAGATGCTTTGGACGAAACATTAGAAGATGAAGAATCTAATGAATGGAAAGAAACGCTTTTAAATAAGCTGCAAAGTATGAATCCATACGATTTTGAAAAGCTCTGCCAGCTAATTCTACGGGAGTCAGGTTTTAGTAAAGTCAATGTTACCAAAAAATCGGGAGATGGTGGAATTGATGGGGTGGGAACGTTAAAAATCAATCTCCTGTCTTTCCATGTATCCTTTCAATGTAAACGCTATAAGGGTAGCGTGTCTTGTGGAGATATAAGAAATTTTAGAGGGGCAATCGTTGGACGCGAGACAAAGGGCTTATTTATAACCACTGGAAACTTTACGGCGGAAGCGCGTAAGGAAGCAAGTCGAGATGGGGCTATAGCCATTGATTTAATTAATGGTGAAGACTTATGCGAGCTTCTTAAAAAGCTAAAAATGGGTGTAAGAACAGAGCTTGTAGAAAGTGTCACGATAGATGATGCTTGGTTTGATAGCCT
>QKJH01000215.1 GCA_003250865.1 Alphaproteobacteria bacterium
CTCCAGACGCTCGTCCATGGTGAGGCGGCGTTTGGTTTGTATCGGCGTTTTTCCTTTGGCCAGTTTGCGCAAATGTGCCAGTTTTTTTTCTTTTTCAGTTGTTGGTATGTGTGTCATGGTTATTCCTCCACGGCGCATTCGCTTGATGCGTCGGATTGCGTTGGTGGCTCAGGTGGTTGAGGTTTGTCTTCAGGCTGGGAGCTGAAATCATCAAACCAGAAACCAATTTCGTCGCCGTAATAGTTTTGCTGAATGGGCTGGATGGTGGCCACTTCAAGATATTGGCATCCCGAAAGCATGAGATCGGTTTTGCTCAGGATTTGTTCTTCGCTCATGTCTTCATCGATGTCAAATTGACACAGCCAGTAATTGCCCAAAGGAATATCTTTGAAATTATAGCCGCCGAAGGGGGGGGCAATAAGGGCATAGGCTTGTGCTGTTTGTGCGATATATCCTTGCGGAACAAAATCATAAAAAACGGCAGGCGGTTCGCCTTTGAAAATCTGTTCGGGAAAATTCTTTTCGGGGAACAGGGCAATAAAATTGTGTATGACGCTGGATGAATTTTTTTCCAGCTTATGCTGTCTTGCCAGAATACGTCCAAAAAGACGCGTGGTCGGCACAGACATATCCTGTGCCATTGCTGTACCGAGCGGGTAAAGCAGCACAAGGCATAGCATTATGAAACGTGTCTTTCTCATATCATCCCAGCATGGTTTTGGCTTTGTTCAACGCCTCAGTAAAACGCTCGATATCTCCACCTGTATTGTACAAACCCAGCGAGGCACGAACGGTTCCCGTGACGCCCAGACGCCCCATCAAAGGCATGGTACAGTGATGACCGGCACGCACCGCAATGCCTTGTTTATCGAGTAAGGTAGCAATATCGGCATGGTGCCCCCACTTGGCGGTAAAACTCAGGATAGAGGCTTTGCGCATTGCTGTATTGTAAAGCGTGATACCGTCAATGTTTTTAAGGGCGGCAATGGCAGTGTTATATAGTTCTTCCTCATAACGTGCGATATTGGCTAGTCCCTGACGATTAAGGTAATCAATGGCGGCCGCCAGACCAATTGCCTGCGTAATCGGAGGAGTACCGGCCTCGAACCGAGCTGGTGCCTCTTTAAAAGTCGTGCCCTTGTCAAAGGAAACGGTAGAAATCATATCGCCACCGCTTTGATAGGGCGGCATGGCATTGAGTAGACAGTATCGACCGTACAAAACGCCGATACCCGTGGGGCCGTATAGCTTATGGCCAGAAAATACATAAAAGTCACATTCAAGCGCTTTGACATCAATCGGAATGTGAATAGCCGCTTGTGCCCCATCTACCAGCACGACCGCATCATATTTTTTGGCCAGTCTGACCATGTCTTTTACGGGGTTGATGGTTCCCAGCGCATTAGACATGTGGGTAAAGGCCACCAGTTTGACCTTTGGGGTGACAAGCGTTTCAAAGGCTTCCAAATCAATTTCGCCCTTGTCGGTAATCGGGCAGACTTTTAGCGTTGCACCTTTTTCCTGTGCCAATAGCTGCCATGGTACGATATTGGCGTGATGCTCCATTTCAGTAATCAGGATTTCATCGCCGGATGTGATATTGGTTCGTCCCCATGAAGCGGCGACAAGATTAATGGCTTCTGTACTGCCTTTTGTAAAGACGATGTCACGGTCATTGGCACCGATAAAGTCGGCTATTGTTTGGCGTGATTTTTCAAAGGCAGCTGTAGTGTTTTGGCTAAAATCATATAAGCCGCGGTGGATATTGGCATAGCCCGTTTGTAAAATACCGTTCATGGCATCCATGACGCATTGCGGCTTTTGGGCGCTGGAGGCCGTATCCAGATAGACAAGAGGCTTGCCGTTCATGGTTTGGGCAAGAACGGGAAAATCGCTACGGATGCTATCGGGGTTAAAAACGCTCATGAAATAGTATCATTGTATAGGGTTAGTCCTGTTTACTATGGGCATCTAACCACTTTTCTGCCTCGGATGCAAAGATTTCCTTGGTCGGCTCGTGCCAGATTTCTTCGAAAGCTTCGGCTAGAAATGCCTGCATCAACATCTTGCGCGCTGTTTTCTCATCAATGCCGCGCGACATCAGGTAAAACAGCGGGCCTTCATCAATACGACCCGTGGTAGCCCCGTGAGAGCAGCGTACATCATCCGCATAAATCTCCAATTCCGGTTTGACATCCATTTCGGCCGTATCGGACAGCATCATGGCATTGTTCAGCTGGTAACCATCGGTTTTCTGTGCTCCCTTGTGGACAAAGATTTTACCTTGGAAAATGCCGCGGGCATGGTCATCCAAAATACCTTTGAACATCTGATTGGATTTGCCGTGTTCTTTGGTATGGTGTACCAATATCGTGGTGTCGCAATGCTGCTTTTTATCCAGAAGGTAGGAGCCGTTAACGCGGCAGTTCGAATGTTCGCCGTCAATCGAGGCAGTGACGTCATTACGTGACAGCGATGCGCCACTGGTCAGAGTAAAGCCGTCATAGGATACATCACTTTGTAGTATCAGATTGG
>QKJH01000089.1 GCA_003250865.1 Alphaproteobacteria bacterium
AACATGGCGCGGATTTCCTCGGCACCTTGTGTGCCGCCCGGCTCACGCGTGGTAACCACATTGACGTGTTTGTTCTTTTCAATCCATTCTTTCAGGGCGTGAATTTGCGTGGTTTTGCCCGCGCCCTCGCCGCCCTCGAATGTAATAAACTTGCCTTTTGTCATCACCCCAAAATCCTGCCATTCCTTCATACAATAAAGCCGCCACGGTAATTCGTAGCGGCTTTTTATTGATTAATTATCCCCAAGGCCAAGCATATATTTCCCTTTGGCCATCAGCTTGGCGAACATCCCAAGCTCCGGCACATCAGCACCGGCATAGAGTGTATAGGTCGTTTCCGGAAATTCGCCCATCTTAACGGCCAATGTGCCGACTTCATCACCGGTTTTAATCGGGGCAGCAATAGGTTCCTTATACCGTACCGTAACGGAAAGCTTATCCTGGTTCATCCGTTCGATTAAAGCCGGAACATCTTGAGCAACCGCCAGCGGGACTTCTTTGCTTTGTCCCATCCAGACCTTGGCCGTGCCCACAGTATCGTTGGCTTTATACAAAATTTTGGTATCAAAATTGGCAAAACCCCAAGCCAGAAGGCGGGCTGATTCCTCACCGCGAGCTTTGACGCTATCCAGACCGTTAACCACCAGAATAAGGCGGCGACCGTCACGTGTAGCCGAAGCCATCAGACCGTATCCGGCAATTTCCGTGTGACCGGTTTTAATACCGTCAGCACCGATATTCATGGACAAAAGCGGGTTACGGTTGCTTTGGCGAATATTGTTATAGGTAAATTCACCTTCGGCAAAATAGTGGTAATATTCAGGAAAATCCTTAATCAAGTGAAAGGCCAACATCGCCAAATCATGTGCTGTCGAGTAATGGTCGGGATCCGGCCAACCGCTGGCATTGGCAAAATGGGTGCCATTCATACCCAATTGCTTGGCACGGGCATTCATGGTTTCAACAAAGGCTTCCTCGGTTCCGCCCAATCCTTCGGCCAGAGCAACAGCAGCATCATTGCCAGACTGAACAGCCACGCCTTGTATCAAATCTTCGACTGTAACATCGTCGCCGACCTTGATAAACATTTTCGAGCCGCCCATGCGCCAGGCCTTCTCGCTGATATGAAATGTGTCCGTCAGTTTGATGCGTTCCTGCTTAAGCGCTTCGAACACCATGTAAAGCGTCATGGTCTTGCTCATGGACGAAGTCGGCATAGCCTCTTGAGCGTTTTTTTCCATCAGAACCGTTTTGGTGTTCATGTCAATCATAACGGCCTGTTTTGCCGTTGTATCCATTGCATTGGCCGAACCGGCAATCACCGGAATGATGCCGAATACAACGGTCAGAACCACACAAAATTTATTGAAAAGTTTCATTGTTTATCCTTTATTTCCTCTAATTTTTACTCAACGACAATCTTAGCACCTGTATAACCGCGGTCAAGGGTGCGGTTGAGAATTTTATCCGCCTCTTCGACCGTGGCAATCGGTCCAACACGCACACGGTTAAAGTGCGTTCCGTTTACAACAGCCGGTGTAATTTGAACATTTCCAACATCCCCAAGGCGTGTTTGAACATTTTGGGCATTGGAAATTTGTGTAAATGAGCCAACCTGAACATAAATACTGTTTGGGGCAACATAGGTTTTGGTAACAATCTCATCCGGAACGACTACACCGTTTTCGGCATGCATCGGCACCGGTCTGGAAGATTGGATTTGCCCCGCTATCGGTGCTAAATCCTGTGATTGTACTGTTGTAACCGCGGGTTCAACATAAGATGACGGTACCGGAGCGGACAACGGCTCTTCGGTTCTGACCGTCCCCGGACGCACGCGTGGTGCCTGTTTCAGCATGGCCAATTGCTGGTTTGGTGATGCACCGCCTTTGGCCGCCTGTGCCACCGTCATGCTTTCATTTTTAAGCACTTCAATCCGTACCTTGGCAGTGCCCTGATTCTTATAGCCCAACAGCTCGGCACCGCGGCGCGACACATCCAGAACCCGCCCGCGCGCGAAAGGCCCGCGGTCATTGACGCGCAAAACAACACTGCGGCCATTGCCCAAATTGGTAACGCGGATAATGGACGGCATTTGAAGCGTTCTATGCGCTGCCGTTAAAGCATTGGGGTCAAAAGTTTCTCCGTTGGCGGTAGGCTTTCCTTTGAATTCGTTGCCGTACCACGAGGCAATACCGGTTTCAACCAAATCGAAATCTTCTTTGGGTGTATACCACGCTCCTTCAACCTTATAGGGTTTACCGACTTTATAGGATCCCCCTTCACCGAGACTGGAAGATGGTCTGTCATGGTTGGACTTCTTCCACCAATGGGAAACAATATCAGTCTGGGCACAGGATGGCAAAAAGGACAAGGCAATAATAACAAAAGCAAACTGTTTCAATGTGCGGAGAAAATGCATCAGGTGTTTTTTCCTTCAAATTATTGGGAAATGGCATCGGCCAAAAGACCAACCGATGTAGCTAAGTCTAGCGAACGATTCCAATCCATCAAGATGTTATAGT
>QKJH01000024.1 GCA_003250865.1 Alphaproteobacteria bacterium
AAGAGAATCTTCGATTCTCGTATTGTTTGATGAAAATGCCCAAACGATTGGATTTTCTGTCAAGACCCCGTTGAGAAATTGTCCGGAGATACGGCGTGTTGTTGAAGACGCTCCGGCAGATGACAACCAATGTTTTTTCGGTTCGGATTTGGGCGTTGATCCAAAATACCGTGAACAACGGTTAAGTTTTCTGATGGAGAACATGCAGGTCAGCCGGCTGTTTGTAAGCCATAGCCACGAGATAACCAGAACATCGGCATCAAATTATAAACGGATTGCCGGAAATTTGAAAAGCGGAAAAAGAAGACTGCCATATACGGAGGAAGTAACCATGCCAAGAACAGACGGTTCCGTTCGTTCGGACAAACGTATTTATTTTGAGCGCTCACTTGAAAAATCTGCCGATGCGGATTTCTATCTTGAAGGTGTTGTCATTGCACGCCCCGGTGGCAACGATACGGCAATTGTGTTTGATACGGTTCCCAGACAGGAACAAGGCGATTTATCCCGTATCATTCAGGAAAACTATCCCGGGGTTGAGCAGGTCATGTTTGTTGAGCAAAGGGACGGTAAGCCGTTCGGTCAAATGGCCGGTGGTGAGTTTTGCGGTAATGCCACGCGCTCACTGGCCTATATTCTGGCCAAAGATGGTCTGCTCGCCAAAAATCTGGCGCAGCGGATCTCTGTATCCGGTTCGTCGATGCCTCTTGATGTTCTTGTAGCGGGGGGGAAATCACAATCTCAAATGCCTGTAAATCCGGATAAAGTACAGGTCTCTGATGTCCTTGAGGGTGTATCCATCGTGGCACTTGAAGGAATAAGCTTTCTGGTGTTTGAAGAGAATACGGACTATGCCCGTCAACTGAGTGAATGCACTACGGAAGAGGCCAAAAAAGAATATGTTATGAGCCTGCTTGTCGAATATGAACTTGATCAAAATCTGGCTTGCGGCGCTCTGGCTTTGTCACGCAAAGATGATAGGCTTTATATGGAACCGTATGTCTATGTAAGGGATACGGGGACGCTTTACTATGAAACGGCTTGTGGGAGTGGCACAACGGCAGTCGGTCTGTTAGAAGCTGCTAGACGGCATGAGTCATTAACAGGGCTTGAAATATACCAGCCGAGTGGAAAACCGATTTCCGTGAATGTTGATTATGATGGAAAACATTATCAACGGGCCTCTATCAATGGCCCGGTCGAAATCCTGTTTGATAAGTCAATGCCGTTGAATTATCCTGATAGTCAGGTATTTCAAGAAAACAACCATGTAAAGGTCAAAAAGAACAATGGTAGCAGTCAAGGATATATACCAGCTATTGCTGGATAAAATACCAACCTATCGCGAGTTGGACAAAATCCCGGTGAACGAATGTGGTGAACCGCTGGTCGAATTGAAATCGGACTTATCGATGCATGTTATCAATCTCGATCAGAATATGAGGCCCTATACCGGTGACAGGATTTTCGTTCGTAAACAGTTGAAAAAGATGTTGAGTGATGTTGCCGAATACATTGCCCGGTATTACCCGACGCTTATGTTACAGGTTTATTACGGTTATAGACATCCGGAGATTCAAACGGCGCGGTATAAAGAGTTTTATTCAAGAATTGAGAATAATTCGGATATTTTGGATAAAGAGCAATATACACATACTTTCATTGCCCATCCGTCCGTGGCGGGGCATCCAACCGGAGGCGCAGTAGACGTAACACTTATTGATGAAGAAACAAAGCAGCCGATTGATATGGGAACAGAATTGAGAGAGTTTTCGGAGCACACGCTTACATTCTGTCCGTTTATTTCTAAACAGGCATGGCGTAATCGAAGTATTCTACGCACGGCTATGACGTCCAATAATTTCGCGCCCTATGATGGTGAATGGTGGCATTTCTCCTATGGCGACAAAGAATGGGCGCATTTTTATAAAAAAGAGAATGCCATCTATGCAGAGATATTTTTTACAAAAAAATAAATGGAAGGGGAAGATATAATGAAAACCATTACAATGAATGATATTGACTTTACCAAAGCAATTGAAGTCGTTCCTTCCCGCAATCCAGACACTGATATTCGCT
This sequence comes from Alphaproteobacteria bacterium, assembly GCA_003250865.1. Classification (GTDB taxonomy): domain Bacteria; phylum Pseudomonadota; class Alphaproteobacteria; order Micavibrionales; family SZUA-601; genus SZUA-601. The sequence continues at coordinate 2,080 of QKJH01000024.1, forward strand.
TTATTATTCCGGTTCCAAATTATTTGCAAAACCATGCTGGAGATGAGCTGGTTAAAAAATATTGGTTCATAACGCAATACCAAAAAAATGAACAAACGATTGAAATGCGGTTGAAATTTAAGAATTTCAGTGACAACTGCATGCAGGGGGTGCGCATTAACGGTGAGGGTGCCATTGTGTTTATGGGGAAGGATTTGAGTACCTACAGGCATATCATGGAAGATTTACAGGAAAATTATGATGATATTGCAAACATAACACTGGAAGACGTGTCCAAGATTTTAACAAAAACAAGAGTCATCTATGGCATAACCGACCGGTACAATAAAAAGCAGGGCGAGATACTTGATACCATGGACAATATCAACGAGCTTCATTCCGATATTCCCTGCTTTGGGGGGTTTTATTATAAAAAGAACGTATCGACAGCCGTATATGTGCGAGGTAAAGGGCAATTTCTAGATGGTCCGACGCTGACACCCCAACAATTTGAGGATGGTGCGTTTATTGTATTTTCCAATACTTCCCGCAAAGATCTCATAGAGCGTTTCAATGGATCGAAAAATGAAATTTCCGGTAAAGTCGTGCAAAGGGATGTTTTTTTGAAAACACGTGCCACTCTCCACTCGGATACAATTAATATTGAACTTATCCCCTTTATTTAATATCGTCTTACTGCATGAGTGGTAAGGTATAAGCGATGAAAATCTCCAGACAGAAGCATGATTTTGACATTGAATCCATTACCGTGGATTCGCAAAATCCGGGGACGCATTTGCTGATTCTGGGAGTGGTGCATGGCAATGAACCGTGCGGTTTATTGGCTGCGGAGAAAATTATTTCCGAATGTGAGAAAGGTGAGCGCCAATTAAAAAACGGCAAAATAACATTCGTGCCGGTATGCAATCCACGTGCTTTTGCACGCAATGTCCGCGAAACCGATGAAAATCTCAACCGTGTGTTTTATAAAGAGCCGCGTTCAAACAGTTACGAGGCAAAAATTGCGCCGGTTTTGTGCAGTATTATTGAGAAATGTGATGTCGTGTTGGATATTCATTCCTATCGTGCACAAACACCACCCTTTGTGATGAATGACTATGCTAATAATACAACAAATGCATGGGTCGAAGCGTTGTCTTTGCACAATGTTATCATCGGTTGGACAGACCTTTATCCAGAGGGTGGCGGAACACTGGATTACGCGGATGAATGCGGTCAGTTCGGTTTATGTATTGAATGCGGCCAGCACACCGATGAAACAGTTGTGCAAACCGCCTATACCATGATGGATGAAACGATAGCTTTCTGGAAGATTGGCGAAAAGCTGACGGACGAGCCTAAGCAGAGGCCACTTGATATCGGGCTGATGGTAAAACTGATTCATCGGCCTGATGAAACAGCACAGCTGATTGACGGTATGCACAATTTTATGCCGTTTGACGTGGGGGATGTGTTGTATACATCTGAAAAAGAAAACTTTTGTGCGCCGTTCAATGGGTTTATCGTGATGCCCAAACCCGGTGCTGCGGTTGGTAAGGAATGGTTCTATTTGGCGCGTAAAATGCGGGATATCTAGTTTTCCGTAGAGATGGAAATAATCCACGATTCCCCTGGTTTCAGTGCTTTGAAGATATCAGGAGCGATAGTATGTTTCTCAATGGCCTGTTGTAATTGTATGAGAGGATCATCCACGGCTTCATCTGTTAATTGTACGGTTCCAAAATGAATGCCGATTGCTTTATTTGCGTTTAATCCCAGCATGGCCTGTACGGCTTCATCCGGATTCATATGAGAGTATGCCATAAACCATCGTGGGTCGTAGGCTCCGATAGGAAGGAGGGCTGCAGTAAATTCATTGAATTTATCACGGGCATCCGTGAATTGTGACCCGTCACCATAGCCTGTATCGCCGCCAAAATAAATGTTTCCGGCTGTTTTTGTTGCAATAACATAGGCTCCCCATAGGGATTTGTTGCGGTCGTACGGTGTGCGTGACGACCAGTGCTGAGTGCGTATAAAATGGACAGCGATATCTGTTGAAAGTTCGATTTTGTTATTCCAGTCTAAAGGAGTTACTTGAATGGATTTATCATTGCGCCCAATGACAATATCATCACCCAGCGGGACAAAGATTTGGGGCTTATCTCGGTGCCATAACCGCTTTATCGTTGGTATATCCAAATGATCATAGTGGTTGTGGCTAACAATAACGGCATCGATTTTGGGTAAATTATCAAATGCTACCCCCGGGTCATGGATGCGTTTTGGGCCTGCCCATTGTACAGGGGAGGCGCGGTAGGAATAAAGCGGATCGGTCAAGATATTCACGCCGTCAGCCTGAATCAGAGTGGTAGCATGATTGATAAAAGTAATACGAACTTTTCCGGGTTCATCAAAGCGTGCAGGTGGTGGCGGAAAAATTTCAATTTCACGCCATTCAGGGAATGCAATCCGGTTTTTCTTCGATTCCTTACGCCATTTACGAATATCAGACGAAGCAATATCGCGGGCGATGGGATTAAAGAAACGGCTGCCATCAAAATGGTTGGAAACAGGGATATTGACGCGGTCATTTGACAGGTAAAAAACATACCCGTATGCAATACCAACAAAAGAAATAATGCATATAAGAAGTATCATAAGTTTTTTCGTCACGTTATTACCCACCAAAATGATTAAGAAAATAACCGATAATCAGAATTTGTGGGGTGGTAACCAGTGGCAGGAAAAGGGCGATTTTCCAGCTGTATGTTGTTTCTTTTAACCCCATGATTTCGGTATAGTCTGTGGCTACGCCTGTCATCAGGAATGTGAAAGCATTCCCCGGCGCGTGGGCACGGGTTAGAATATCGGCAGCGATGGGGGAACCGCCCTCGGAACACACTTCGAGTATTGTTGCAAATACCAGTGTAACAACTAATCCCAGTGCAGAGGGGCCAAAGTAGTCCTGAAACATCTCCGGGTTTAGGGCTGTGCGCAAAAAAGCAGCCAGTATCGCGCCGGCTAATATCCAACGGATAATCATTCGCGACTCTTTCAGGCCGTTTACCGCCATGTCTTTAAAAAACGGTAGATTGAATTTTGTTGCAGCCAGACCTTTCTTGGCCTCGATGAAAAAATGGAAATCGGCCGGTAAATCTTTTTCGGCAGGGTTAGCGGGGAGAATACCTTTTTTTACCAGCCTTTCGAATATCAAGCCGGAAGCAATAGCAATAATGGCAGAAAGTATGATAAATGTAATTGTCCAAAAAGGCCCAATCAAGGCAATCAGAATAATAGTCAGGGACAGTGAGTTCCACGGCGATGCAATCAAAAAGGCCATAATTTGTCCCAATGATGCTCCGCGTTTGTAGAGTTGCATTCCGACAAGCAAAATGCCGTGCGAACACAAATCAAGCAATAATCCTGCAGCGGTTGCACGTAAGATACCGTTTAAACCGCCTCCTTTTCCCAAAATGGCTGTGACGAAGTTACGGGGTACACGGGAAAGTAGCCCAACAAAGATTATGCCTATAACCAACCCCCAGCTCATCTGGTTGACCAAATCAACCACACCACCGGTAAATTTTTCGGGGACAAAATCTTGTTGGATTGGCAGATAATGCAGCAGATACGATACAACAACAATCACACTGGAGACAATCATTAACCAGTCGCGGGATTTTCGATGGCCAGAATGGTGGTGGGATGTATCATCTGATGGAGAATGGCAACAACCGGACATTATAATAAACCAACCTTTTTCTTTATGCGCTTGTCCTATAAAGGTAGTACTTATTGCTTCAAAAACAAGCATCAGCAGGAGACGCGGCAACAAGAATTTCTGTTTATTTCCCAAATAGGCGGAAAGACATCATACAATCTTTGCTGTTGCTTTGGGCGTCATATTCGTTCTCACATCCCGGTCCTGTCGGGTTCCCGTAAACATAGGAACGGACATAACCGGAATTGGGTTTGGCATCATCTAGCGTTTTGTCGATAATAAGAGCTTCGTGTGGGGAGACGGGCATATTACCGGGGTGGTCAACTGCGCCGACACCAGAATTTTCAACATTCGATGCTGTCAAACTGCCGTGAAGACGCAGATGCAAACCATCTGGGCTGGCCTGGAATCCGGTTGTTGAGCCGGATTGCATGGCGTGAACAACCGTATAACCGCCTGCTGTGGCAGCGGAAGGGTGGCTTTCACCCCAGGCTATAACGCCACTGTTGGTAACCCCCGAAATAAAGTCGGATAGTAAAAGATGTGCCCAATACTGTGTATTTTCGGTTGTAACAGCCTGCTGTCCGCCAACCCAGATGGATACTGGCGTACCGACAATGTTATTGCCGTTGCCGTTGTAGCAGTTGTTTGTTCCGATACAGTTTGGTATACGGCTTTGTGCCATGACCATATCGCCGGGGATAGCATTGTATTTATCCCAGAACCCGGCCGAAGCAGCATTAAAAGATTGGACTTGCTTGATAATATTCTTGATACGGGCATTCTGCATCATTTGCTGCCCTTTTAAAACGCCGCCAATTAAAAGCCCGATAATCATCATAACGATTGCAAGCTCAACGAGGGTGAAGCCGTTTCTTGTGTTATTCATGTCCGTTAATCCAATGGTTGGTTCTGTTAGAAAAATAATATCAGTGCAATGAAAACCTGTAAATGTAAAAAAAACCCTTCGAGGAGGAAGGGTTTTTTAGGTGCTTTCTTTTTTAGCCGACAATGTGATAGCCGGAATCAATAAATTCGATATTCCCACTGATATGATTTGCTCTATCCGAAACCAGAAAAGCAGCCATGTTGCCTACATCATTAATATCGACCAGTTCGCGCATAGGTGCTTGGGCTGCCGCTTTTTGAAGCAAGGCATCAAATTTGCCGATGCCGCTGGCTGCGCGGGTCATAATCGGCCCGGGCGAGATGGCATTAACGCGGATTTTCTTTGGTCCCAGCTCGGCGGCCAGATAAGCTACCGAGGCCTCCAAAGACGCTTTTACAGGCCCCATGATATTATAGTTTTCGATATATTGTTGGCCGCCGTAATAGGTGGTGGTCAGCATACATCCGCCCTCTGTCATTAGAGGTTCAGCCAGTTTGGCCATACGGATAAAGGAATGAACCGAAATATCCATAGCTTCGCAGAAACCGTCTTTTGAACAATCGACCACGCGACCATGCAAATCTTCCATACGGGCAAAAGCGATTGAGTGCAAAATAAAGTCAAGCTTGCCCCATTTCTTTTTAATCTCATCATAGACGGCTTCCATTTCACCATCGTTATTGACATTCAGCGGCATGACGATAGGGGATTCAATTTCATCGGCCAAAGGACGAACATATTTTTCCGCTTTTTCGTTCAAATATGTAACGGCAATCTCGGCACCCTCGTTGCGCATGGCCTTGGCACAGCCCCATGCAATCGAGTTTTCATTAGCAATTCCTACAATCAGGCCTTTTTTACCTTTAAGCGTGCCACAGTGGGCAATCTCACAGACCATGTGTTTTTTCTCCATTATGTTTTGATAATTAATAGGATGAATCTTTGTCCGTAACCCTTATACACAAAAACTCTTAGTGAGGCATTAACAATATGCGTTTCTATCCGGTAATATTAGTGTCACTTTGCTTTTCTTCAAGAGGGGTGCCGTATTCTTGTTCTCTGGTTTTTTCGGCCATATTTAAAATGGCATCTGTTGTAAAACCCATCAACGACAGCAGTTTGCTGCCCATTTGCAGGCTCATTTCAACGGTTTCGTGGACAACATGTGTTGCACCTGCCTCTTTCAGCTTTTCTGCATGTTCTTTGTCTTTGGCGCGGGCAATAATGGTGATATTTGGATTGAACTGGTTAATGGCTTTGACCGTGCGCAAGACGGAGGCGGCTCCGTCCTGTGTTACAATGACGGCTTTGGCTTTATCGGCATTGATTTTTCGCAAGACGTGCCAATGGCTGGCATCTCCGAAATAAATTTGAACGCCCTGCTTGCGCATTTGGGTGCACAGCTCGCCGTCCGTGTCAATGGCAATATAGGGCATTTCATTAAGCCCGGTGAACGCTGCGATGGTTTGCCCGACGCGGCCATATCCTGCAATAATGATGTGATTTGCAAGCGAGTCTTTGAATGTCGTGGCAAACGAATAATGTGAGCGTTCGCTATAGCGTTTTTGTTTTGACAAGTAAATGACCAGCTCGAATAAGATAGGTGTAATAAAGATGCACAACGTAGCGACAATCATCATGAACTGAGCGGTGTCATAGGGTACCAGGCCGGTATTCATGGCCGGCTCCAAAATAACAAAGGCAAATTCGCCTGTACCGCTAAGCGTTAATCCCAAGGCAGCAGCCAGTACAGCGGGTATTTTGAACAGGCGCGCACACAGAAAAATCAGCATGGTTTTAATGGTCATTAGGCCGGCAACACTTAGGGAAATGAGTACGATGTCACCCAAAATATATCCAACATCAATCTGCATGCCGATAGACAGGAAGAACAATCCCAGTAACAGGCCGCGGAATGGCTCAATATCAACTTCTACCTGATTGTGATATTCCGTTTCCGAAAGCATCAGGCCTGCCAGAAATGCCCCGACAGCCATGCTCATCCCGGCCATGGCGCTAAGGGCGCTGGTGGTTATCACCACCAATAGAACCGTTGCCATAAACATTTCACGGCTCTGGCCGATTGAAGCAAAGCTGAGTAAAGGACGCAGTAAATAGCGGCCAAATAACAGGATAATGGCTACGGCACCGATGGCGTGTCCCATGGCAAGGAGCAATGAGTATAGGGGATCAATATGTGTTTCCTGATTGCCCAGAAAACTCACCAAAAACAGGATGGGAACGACGGCCAGATCTTGCATAAGAAGAATGGAAAATCCAGCCTGACCCAAAGGAGAGGTCAGTTTATTTCGGTCAATTAAAAGTTTCATCACTACGGCAGTTGATGATAGTGATAGGGCTGCGCCTATGAGGATAGAGGATTGTACACTGTTGCCGAAATAATGGGCAATGATCCCGACAACAAGACTACAGGACAGGATTTGTGCTGAGCCCATACCAAACACATATTTTCGCATGGCCAATAACCGGCTTGATGAGAGTTCGAGTCCGATGGAAAACATCAGAAAAACAATACCGAGTTCGGCCAAAAGGTGGATGCCATCGTTGTCCGACATGGTAATATAGTGGAAAAACGGTATTGTACCGGTAAAATGGCCGAGGCCGAAGGGCCCCAGAACCATTCCCATGGCAAGAAAACCCAAAATCGGGTTAACCTTGAAGCGATTGAAAAATGGAACAATCAAGGCGGTGACGCAAAGAAATATAACAATTTCTTGCAGGTATGGGAAAACAAAGCTTTCCGGCATGGTGTTTCTTTTTATATCAGTTTGACAATAACAATATTATGGCGGTAAATCAGCAAACTAATCGTTAAGGAAAACCATAAAAAAAGCCTTTTTAAAAAACTAAAAAGGCTTTCTT
>QKJH01000037.1 GCA_003250865.1 Alphaproteobacteria bacterium
AAATCGCCCAGCGTGGCTTCGGCACTACGCCAGTCACGCGTCACCCTCGGCGTATCGTTAACAATCGCCAGTTTTTTTCCGGCCAGCTTGTTAAACAACGTGGATTTTCCTACGTTCGGCCGCCCTACAATGACAAGATTAAAACTCATTTTATTCGTTATGTTATTTTTGCTTTGACCCAAGGCATGGGTTTTACATTATTTATAAGCTTTTAGCAAGCCATTTTCACCCAGGATAAATAATGTGTTATCGGCAACAACCGGAGCAAGACGTACCGGAACATCCACATCCCATATCCGGATTACTTCACCGTCTGTCGGATTGACTTCCATGATTTTCTCATTTGTGCCCGCGATAATCAAACGGCCGCCTGCCAACATCGGACGAGTCCAGAGTATGGAATCTTCCTTATCTTCTTCATCTTCGAAGCTCGGCAATTGTATAACCCAGCTGATGCGCCCGCCATCTTTGGTCAAGGCTACCAGTTCGTTATGTGATGTAATCACGAATAGAAAATTGCCGGCAACCCATGGCATCGACAAAATACCCATTTCGCGTTGCCATTTGCGTCCGCCCGTACGGGTATCAATCGCTACAATCCGTCCGCCGGTCGAAGCTACATAGGCAATGCCATCTTCGATAACCGGCGCACCGGAAATATCGCTAATATCGCTCAAACCGCCATAGCCGGTGCGCACACTGGAAAGATTGTCCGTCCACACGGTTTGGCCATTCTCAACACGGATGCCATGTACCTCTCCCGATGAAAAGGCCACAACCAACACAGAGCCGCTGGTTGCCGGTGATGGTGTTCCAAGCATACCGACCGTCTCACTAACACCATCCTGCCGCCACAAAACGGAGCCGTTTTGAGAATCAAGTGCAAACAAAGCATTATCCAGCGTAACAACAAACACACGGCCATCGGCAATAGTCGGTGCAGCGCGCGCCGGCACAACGGTGTTATACTGCCATACCTTGTCACCCGTATCCGGTTTCAAGGCAAGCACATAACCATAAGCATCGGTAACATACAACAAGCCGTCACCGAATCCCAAGCCACCTGTCAGCGCAGCATTTTCTTCATCATCCGGCTGAATATTGACTCGCCACAATTGCTCGCCGCCCTTAACATCGAAAGCGGCAACATCGCCATCAACATCCATGGTATAGATACGGTTATCGACAACAATCGGCTGTGCATTCAGCCGCGAACGTTTGTCCGAGCCCGAACCGGCATCGGCATCCCATATTTCATTCAACTCACCATCACCCAGTGCAACATGGCGCATGGCATGATCAGGATAGCCGCCGACTTGCGGCCAAAATTCATTTGCCCAAGGATCAGGCATCAAAAACTCGCCGTCCGAAGCATCCTCGTCCGGAGACAACGCCTGCTGCAATTGCAAAACGGAAATACGCTCACCGGTCAATTTTGGTTTATTATCGGACGAACTGCCGCACGCCACCAGCGCCAGCGAGGCTGCACAAAAAACAAATCCGTTTACAATTTTCAAAACGATTGATTTCATTTCCAGCTCTTTCGTTTGAATGATAATACCGCGCAATCAGGAAAAAACTGCGCTTATTGGTCTTTTTCCTCACCTGCTGCCGGAGCAATATTGGCCAAAGCCGATGCGCGTTGTTGCAAAGCCAACGGAGCATTTGCATCATTCGCCAACTCTTTGAATGTTGCAGCGGCAGACTGATAATCCCCTTTATTCATCATGGTATAGGCCATCAGTTCTTTTGCCGTGTATCGCAAAGGACGCCCCTCGGCAGCGAGCGGCGAAAGCTGCTCTTCAATCTGTTCGGCACTCAGGATATCCAGTTGCATTTGCACGACCATCAACGCGCCCAAATCATTATAGAAATCATCGGCACCCGACATTTCGCTAATCTGTTTATAGGCATTAAGTGCTTTATCGTTCTGGCCATCTTCACGGAATTTTTCACCGGCTTTAAGCAAAGCCATTGCGCCGTTATCCCCGCCGACATCCGAAGCGTAAGATACCATTTCGTCCAGCTTGGTCGTATCGCCTTCGGTCACAGCCTGTGCCAGAATAACAAGCTTTTCGGTTTGGGCTTCGTATTTGGCGGTCAGGTACGAATCAACGCCGACATACAGCGCCGTACCGACAACAATCCCCACGGCAAAGGTAATAATGGCCGAGCCGTATTTTTTCCATAGCTTTTCAAGCCGTTCGTTATGCAAGTCGTCTTCGACTTCCTGAAAAATATCGCTCATTACAATGTCCTTTCGGATAAAAACTATAGGATTTAAGACTACTGACGATGATAATAGCCCATTCCATTTCGCTAAACAAGGGCGCTTTCAATGAAAGAATACAATTAACAAAACGTCATTTTTTCCGGGTCGAACGGCGGATTACAGACGATTAGGACATCGGCATTGTCCGCATAGCTGGTATGTTTTATGCCGGGACGGATGATAAACATGTCACGCCGTTACCGACATCTTTTAAAATGGTTGTATTTTTGTAAACC
>QKJH01000155.1 GCA_003250865.1 Alphaproteobacteria bacterium
GAAGAGGTTTTATCCACAAATTTATTCGCCTTTATCCCTTCATCGAATAAAGACGACAACCTTTTTTACTATTAGGCCAGAAAACCCCTTAAATTTTAGCTAACAGGTCGTATTTTTATACGATGTGATAGAGGATAAGGGCGCCCAAAATAAAGCGGTAAACAACAAAAGGAAGAAAAGAATAGTTTTTCAGCCAACGCATCAGAAAATGAATAGCACCGATTCCTGTCAGAGCAGAGCAGAAAAGAACGACAATTACATGAAATAATGGTACAGCTTCATCGGTACCGGACAGCATCTCATAAAATGCGGCGCACCCGGCCAGAATAATAATTGGAATGGATAAGACCATTGAAAACCGTGCGCTTTCGGTACGTGTATACCCTAAAAATCGTGATAGGGTCATCGTAATGCCCGAGCGACTTGTTCCCGGTATAAGGGCAATCGTTTGGGCAATACCTATATACAGGGCATGCTTCCATGTCATATCTTGCATGGTACGTTCTTTCTTGCCAAAATAATCGGCAAGCCACAATAGTCCTGAGAAGGTAAAGTTTGTCACAACTAATATCCACAGATGCCGCAGTAACTCCTTGTCAACTAGAAATAGCGCGCCGCCGCCAATAATGGCCGGGATGGTTCCTATCATGATGTAAAATGCCATATCTCGCTGGGGGGTGTTTTTGAAACGGACAATGTCAAGGCCGCCTTGAACCAAATCCAGAAAATCCTTCCAAAAATAAGTTATAACCGCAGCCAGTGTACCGACATGAGCGGCAACATCCAACAAAACGCCCTGGTCAACCTCACCCATGACAACCGGAACTAAAATAAGATGAGCGCTGGAGGAAATCGGTAAAAACTCAGCGATGCCCTGAACTAGCGAAAGAAGCAAAAGATGAAATATTGTCATGATTGACCCGTTACGTTATTTTAGCCTATAAAATCGCATTCTGTGTTTTTTGACAAGGGGAAAAGAAAGATGCTTGCCAATGTCGTTTGTACAATAGTCGGATTGATAACAGGATTTGCCGTTGGGTTGGGCGTTCTCAATGTATTGTTACGCGATAAAACCAAACAACAACTTAAAACGGATAAAGCGCTACAGCGGCGATATGGCTCTTTGGGGTGGCTTTTCGCTTTGCTGGGGGCTCTTGCCGGTTGGTGGTTGTCGTATTATATCTAGAAGAGTTTAAAAATTATCAAGTTTTTAACCCCGTTTTTCTAGAATACGGGCTCAAAGTCAGTCAAAAGGGAAGTTCACAATGACCGTTTACAGTCCGCCCGTGGATGCGATGCGTTTTGCCTTGATGCATGCTGCCGGATTTAAGGCTATTTGCGGGCTTTTGGATAAGGAAGATATTACCGTTGATATGGTCGAACCGATTCTTCAGGAATCGGCGCGCTTTGCACGTGAAGAACTGGCCGCCCTTAATCGCGTGGGCGATAAAATACCCCCCGTATTGAACACTGACGGTGTTGTCGTATGCGCAGACTATAAAAAAGCCTATCAAAACTATGTGTCGATGCAATGGGGCGGTATTTCGTTTCCAACGGAAAATGGGGGACAGAATCTGCCACAAGTATTGTCGTTTGCGGTACAGGAACTTTGGCAGGCGTCCAGTCTTTCCTTTGGTTTGGTGCCTCTTTTAAATCACGGTGCGATAGAGGCGTTATTGGCACATGGAACGCCCGAACAAAAGAAAATCTATGCCGAAAAACTGATAAGTGGTGAGTGGGCGGCTTCAATGGACCTGACCGAGGCTAGTGCCGGTTCAGACTTGTCAACAATTACCACCCGGGCCGAGCGTAATCCTGATGGTAACTATAATATCAGCGGGCAAAAAATATTCATTACTTATGGTGACCACGATTTAACCGAAAATATTGTGCACATGGTTCTGGCGCGTGTCCAAAATGCTCCGGAAGGTGCCAAAGGACTGTCACTGTTTATCGTTCCCAAGTTCAAGGCTACCGCAGACGGAAAACGGGGTGACAGGAATGCTGTTTCCTGTAGTGCACTCGAGCACAAGATGGGCATTCATGCAACGCCGACCTGTGTCATGCAATATGACGGTGCCGAGGGTTATCTTATTGGCGAAGAAAATCATGGTTTAGAATACATGTTTACCATGATGAATAATGTACGTCTTTTGGTCGGTATTCAATCTGTGGGGGTTATGGAACGCGCTTTTCAGGCCGCACAATATTATGCCAAAACGCGCGTTCAAGGAAAAAACATTGACGGCAGTGCGGTTAAAAATTTATCCATTGCCCATCATCCCGATGTTAAGCGTATGCTGTTCACCATGCGTTGTGCGGTTGAGGTGTCCAGATGTCTGACATATTACACGGCTTCCGGTCTTGATCTTGAACAATGTGACGAAGCCAAAATAGCCGAACGAACGCGGGCACGCAAAGAGATGCTAATTCCAATTGCCAAAGCCTGGTGCTCTGATATGGCGGTCGAGATGACGTCTTTGGCGGTTCAAATTCATGGCGGCGGCGGATATATTGAAGAAACGGGCGTTCCACAATTTTACCGCGATGCACGGGTGTTGCCGATTTATGAGGGTACAAATGGTATTCAGTCGATGGATTTTGCTTTGCGAAAAGTCTTAAAGGACAAAGGTAAAGCTATGTTCGCCTTAATTGCCGAAATGGAAGAGTTTTGCAAAAAACATCTTGAAGATACGACCCCTGCCTTTGTCAGCTTTATTACACAGTTTCAGGAAAGTATAAAGCGCTTGCATGATGTTACCGAGTGGGTGCTGGAAAAAGGCGCTAATAACACGGCCGCAGTTGCGGCGGGGGCAACACCATTTTTAAAAATGGCGGGGATTATTACTGCCGGTTATGTCTATGCCCGTGCTGTCGTGCATTTTCGTGAAAGTGACCAAAATATAAATGTTTCTTTGGCGGATCTGTACAACAAATTGCGCTTTTACGGTGAAACGTTTTTACCACAAGCCATTGCACAATTACCAACTATTAAACAGTCCTATCAGTCGGTTTTGGATGCCGATTTCAGCTAGATAAAAAAGAGTGTGATTATGAATGATACAGTAGAACCAAAAGAAACAGTTGAAACGGAAATTTCATTAAAAGAACTGTATGAGCAACGTGTTGCGCAAGGACAATTTATGCGCGATTTGGCACAGGAGAAGGCGTTAAACGAACTCGACAAATTGGCCCATGAAATCGGAATGACCAAACAGTTTAAAAAGGGAAAAGGCACTGGATTAGTAGCACGTCTACTTGGTAAGGGACAAACTAATGAACGCGGAATAAAGGGAATTTATCTTTATGGTCCTGTCGGTCGCGGAAAATCTTGCCTGATGGATTTGTTTTACGAGGCGGTCTCGATTGATAAAAAAAAGCGCATCCATTTTCATGAGTTCATGTCCGATGTACATGATGCGTTACATGTTTATCGGCAGCAAGGAATTAACAGCGATAAAGCCATCCCAATCTTGGCTGAACAGTTGGTGAAAGAGAGTAATCTTCTTTGTTTTGATGAGTTGTATATAACCGACATTGCGGATGCCATGATTGTAGGACGTTTATTCACCGAAATGTTTGCAGCCGGTTTAATACTTGTTTCAACATCCAACTGGGCACCGAAGGACTTATATAAAGACGGTATCCAGCGTGATCGTTTTATTCCCTTTATCGAGCAAATTCAAAAGCACATGATTGTGCAACAGATTGCCGGAAAGATAGATTACCGTCTTGAACGGCTTCGTACACATTCTGTTTATTTTACTCCGGTTGGCGCAGAAACGCGTGCGGAATTGGATAAAATTTTTGAAGAGCTGACAGAGCACGACCATGTTGAAAAGAAAACCATAACGGTCAAGGGACATTTGCTGCATATTCCAAAAGCGTCCTCGCATGTTGCGCGTTTTACGTTTCAACAGCTTTGCGGCCAGCCCAAAGGTGCTTCGGATTATTTATCGTTGGCGCGTCATTACGAATGTATTGTGCTAGAAGGAGTTCCTGTTTTTGAGAGTGATCAATCCGACTTAGTTAAGCGGTTTATCCTTATGGTTGATGCATTTTACGAGAAAAAAGTAAAACTTATTCTCTCTGCAGACGCCCAACCGGCCGAGCTATATAAGAAAGGCGCTTTAAAAGCGGAGTTTGCACGAACTGCCAGTCGTTTACTGGAAATGCAGTCGTTAGAGTATCTTGAAAGTACACATCGAAACGTTTGATACTGGATAAGGAGAAAACCCATGCTATCAACCATTATTATCATTGTCTTATTGGTTATTTCTTATAGCTGGTATGCCGGCATTGTGCGTAAGAAGAACAAGGTTAAAGAAGCGTTGGGCGGCATTGATGCCCAATTGACAAAACGCCATGACTTAATCCCCAATCTTCTTAAGATGGCACAAAAATTCATGGAGCATGAAAAAGAGCTGATGGAAGAAATTTCCAGATTGCGTGAAAGTGCCGAGTCACTTGGCAAGGCAGAGAATGCTTCGACGGCAAAAGAGCTTTTTGGTGTTGAGGCGGCGTTGCAGTCTAAAATGGGACAGTTTTTTGCGCGGCTGGAAGCCTATCCTACAATCAAGTCAGATGCCGCAATGGTAGAGGCTATGCAAGGTTTTTCTAATGCCGAAGAAGATATTGCCGCCTCCAGACGGTTTTATAATGCTGCGGTTAATGAGCTGAATAATTCCATTCAAATTTTTCCTGGACAGGTTTTTGCCAAGTTGGCCAACGCCGAATCTATGCCGTTTTATGAGGCTCCGGAAGCAACAAGAACTCCGGTGGATGCTGCCGAATTCTTGAAATAGTTGCGGATACCGATGGATCGAATAGCCGCTCTTTTTCACCAGAGTCCCATAGTATTCGTTGCGGTTTGTGCGGCGGTGACGGTGTTTGTGTGGGGCGCTTTAGGGACAGCGCAGCGCCGCAGGAATTTAAGACAGGCTTTTGGCAGTCCAGGATTCTCGGCACTTGAGGCAATTGGCTCAAGACGTATGGAAGAATTATTGTCTGATTTTGAACCCGTTATTGGACAATTGAAAAATCTGCAACGTAAATGTAGGCTTCTTACAGTATTTTTGTTTGTTGTTGTCTTTGGTATCTGGATATGTGATGGATGGATTACCAATCATGTCATGGCAGGGGGCATATTTTTTGTTAGCCTAGCACTTGTCCTTTTGCCCAATGTTTTTTACGTCTATCACATCAATAAGAAATATACACCGTTAATTGCGCGCCAAATGGGTTTCGATTATGAAGGCAAAAACGGCAATGTGTTTCAGATGTTGCTTGCGAGTGAGCAAAAAATACGCAGTATGTATGGTGGTATGTTCGGCTCAACTCGCAGCAGCATTCTGTTAGGGGATTATGAGCAATTTGAGGTCAAAAATGGGTTTTCCCATCCGCTTATGTGTTTTGAAAAAATACACACATGGGTAGGGAAAGAAGATAAGAACGATGAATCGTTGCAAGACACCAAGTTCAAGGGGCTTCTTGTGCGTATTAATATGCCAAAACCGTTCGAAACACCGATTTTATTGCGCGAGGATATGGGGCATATCGGAAACAAGTTCTCTTTTGCTCCTAAAGGGTTTGAAACCATTGGGTTAGAAGATCCTGAATTTGAGTCTTTTTTCGAAGTGTTTGCGCCGAATCAAATCAAGGCTCGCCGTATTTTGACGCCACGTTTCATGCAAACGATCAAGACAGTGGTGAACTATTATCCGGGGGGACGTGTTACGGCGTTAATGGCGGACAAGAACTTATATCTGGCAATATTCACGCATGAAAACTTGTTTGGGATGACAGGAATACTGACTGCACTCGAATCAAGACGATCGGCACACGGGCTTGTGGCACAGTTTGAGTTACAAAAGCGTGTTTTACATTGTCTAACAAGCGGATGCTGAAATATTACGTATTTTATATACGTGGTATTAAGAATTAGAAGTGTAAAATCCGAACGTTATTGTGGAATAATCTTATGAACGAGATGAATCAAAACGTGTCCTTTGTTGAAAAATACATGCCGTGGCTCCTCGAAAGCTATATCCCGAAGGCTGAAAAACCTCTTTCGGAGAAAAAGAGAGAAGAGGTAAAACAGCAGGCATCGGATAAAAACCCTAAAGTACGTAAAAAAGTGGCGGAGATGGAAAATGCTCCGGCAGAAGTATTACACGACTTGGCCGAAGATGAAGATGTAAGCGTCCGTAAGGCGGTGGCTGCTAATCGTTCTACTCCGCACCGTGTGAATATCATTCTGGCGAATGACAAGGATCAGGATGTACGCTTGATATTGGCACAGCGTCTGGTGCGTTTGTTGCCGCATTTGTCAGCGCACGAGCAAGCAGAAGTTTATAATTCAACGGTTGATGCCTTGCGCATTTTGGCCGAAGACAAAGTAACAAATATTCGTATTGCCCTATCTACATCTCTTAAAGATGTTGCCAATACACCCCCCGATATTGCCAAGCGTCTGGCCGAAGATATTGAACGCGAAGTGGCCGAGCCCATTATCCGTTTTTCGCTATCGCTTTCCGATGACGATTTATTGGGGATTATTGCATCACAGCCTGATGGCTGGCGTTTGTGCTCTATTGCCCAGCGAGAATCTGTCTCCGAGTCTGTTTCCTATGCAGTAATTGAAAGTGATTTACCGGAAGCACAGACCGCACTGCTGAAAAACAAAAGTGCCGACATCAATGTTCAGACAATGGACATCATAAAAAAACGGGCAACTGGGAACGCTACCATTATGGCGGCGTATAATCGCCGTGAACGTATTCCGGTATCCATTACCAATAAACTGACACGGTTTTTAGATGACAGCATGACCAGCTTTTTAAAGAAGCGCTCCAATTTGGAAGACGATGTGCTGGAAGGTGTTGTTGAAACAGCCCGTCGGCGCATGGACTGGGTTGAAAACTCCGATCGTGAAGAAACCTCAACCATGCGTGTTAAAAGAATGGCTGCCGAAGGTACGCTAACGGACGAGAGTATTGCAGATGCGCTATCATGGTCGGATTATGAATTTGTTTTGACGGCTATTGGTTATAAAGCCAACATTTCATCTATTATTGTGCGCCGTATCTTTGATACGCGTAGTGCCAAAGCAACGCTTGCTGTGTGTAAACGCGCAGGTATTTCTGTGCGTTTGGCTGTTAAAATCCAACAGCAGGTGGCCAAAGTGCCGCATAACAAAGTGCTCTATCCCAAAGGTGGGGATGAATATCCTCTCTCGGATGAAGATATGCGCTGGCAGTTGGAATTTTTTGGTATTGAGTAACATTACGAAAAGGAGTCTTTTAAATGGCTCCTTCTTTGTTTTGAATAGAAATACACTATATAACACGCATTACAACAACGTATTGAATAAAGGTGGAAAATATGTCACGGAAAAAAATTGCATTAGTCGGAGCCGGTCAGATTGGCGGTACATTAGCGTTATTGGCAGGGCAAAAAGAGCTGGGCGATATTGTCCTGGTTGATATTGCCGAAGGAATGCCAAAAGGCAAAGCGCTTGATTTGTCCGAGTTGTCACCGGTAGAAAAATTTGATGCCGGTTATGCTGGCGGTTCGGACTATGCTCTGATTAAAGATGCTGATGTTGTTATTGTGACAGCTGGTGTACCGCGTAAACCGGGAATGAGCCGAGATGATTTGGTGGGAATTAATTCCGACGTTATTCGTACCGTTGGCGGAAATATTAAAAAATATGCTCCCGATGCATTTGTTATTGTTATCACAAATCCGCTGGATGTCATGGTTGGACTGATGCAAGAAGTAACCGGCTTTGACTCTAAGAAGGTTGTTGGCATGGCCGGTGTTTTGGATTCAGCACGTTTCCGCTATTTTTTGGCGGAAGAATTTGGTGTGTCGGTAGAAGACGTATCGGCTTTTGTTCTGGGTGGACATGGCGACACGATGGTACCTCTGGTTCGTTATTCTACAGTGGCAGGCATTCCTTTGCCGGATTTGGTTAAAATGAGATGGACAACGCAGGAAAAAATCGATGCGATTGTTGATAGAACCCGTAAAGGCGGTGGCGAGATTGTTGCTTTGCTTGGTAACGGGTCAGCTTTTTATGCGCCGGCCGCTTCGGCAATTGCAATGGCTGAAAGCTATCTGAGAGATAAAAAACGGGTTTTGCCCTGTGCTGCTAAACTGCACGGCGAGTATGGGGTTGATGGTCTTTATATCGGTGTTCCTATTGTTATCGGCGCCCAAGGGGTAGAAAAAATCATAGAAATCGAACTCAATGATGAAGAACAGACAATGTTCGACCAATCGGTTACAGCCGTAGGAAATCTTGTTAAGAAGGCATAAAGAAAAAGGGGACTATAATGTCCCCTATTCTTTTGTAAGTCACGTAAAATAAAGGGCAATCAATGAATATTCATGAATATCAGGCCAAAAAGTTGCTGGAACAATATGGCGTTTCAGTGCTGAAAGGCGGTGTAGCATTTTCTGTTGATGAGGCGATGAAGGCAGCTCAGAATTTGGATGCAAAAGTGTGGGTTGTCAAAGCACAAATCCATGCCGGTGGTCGCGGTAAAGGCGGCGGCGTTAAGGTGGTTAAATCACTGGACGAGGTGCGCAGTGAATCCATGCGGATGCTGGGCATGAATCTGGTTACCCATCAAACCGGCCCCGAAGGACAAAAGGTACGGCGCCTGTATATTGAACAGGGCTGCGCCATTAAAAAGGAATTTTATTTGGGCATGTTGGTTGACAGGGCTGCTTGTGCCGTTACCATTATGGCCTCGACCGAAGGCGGCATGGATATTGAAGAAGTGGCGGCAAAAACGCCCGATAAAATTTTGAAAATTGCCGTTGATCCCAAAATCGGTTGCGAAGATTTTTATGCCCGTCAGATTGCATTCGGGTTGGGGTTAAGCGGCAAAGCCTACAAGCAATGTATCAAGTTTGTCAAAAGCATGTACAAGGCATTCATCGAATTGGATGCTTCCATTGTCGAGATTAATCCGTTGGTATTAACCGAAGATGACGAGATTGTTGCTTTGGATGCCAAGATGAATTTTGATGATAACGCGCTTTATCGCCAAGCGGATATTGCCGATTTACGTGATGAAAGCGAAGAAGACCCCAAAGAAATTGAAGCCACGAAAAACCAGCTGAACTATGTGGCATTGGATGGTACGGTGGGCTGTATGGTGAATGGTGCCGGACTGGCTATGGCAACAATGGATATTGTTAAGCTGGCAGGACAAAAGCCGGCGAACTTTTTGGATGTTGGTGGCGGGGCAACAAAAGAACGTGTAACCGCAGCATTCAAAATCATTCTGTCGGATGAAAACGTCAATGCCATTCTGGTCAATATTTTTGGCGGTATCATGCGCTGTGACATCATCGCAGGCGGTATTGTCGCAGCAGCCAAAGAAGTATCGCTTGACGTACCGCTTGTTGTTCGTTTAGCGGGGACAAATGTTGATTTGGGTAAAAAGATTCTAGCCGAAAGCGGGCTGCCGATTATTTCTGCGGACAATCTTGGTGATGCAGCAGAAAAAATTGCTCAGGCTGTTCGGGCGTAG
>QKJH01000018.1 GCA_003250865.1 Alphaproteobacteria bacterium
TGGCTTTGATGATGATTGATGCCCGCGCCGGTTTGACCACAATGGACAGGCATTTTGCCGATTTAATCCGTAAACTGAATATTCCCGTTTTTCTGGCAGCCAACAAATGTGATACGCACAAGGGACAGGAAAATCTTTTCGAAGCGTATGAGTTGGGGTTGGGTGAGCCAATTGAATTTTAGGCCGAACATGCCATCGGTTTCGATGCTCTTTACGAAGCCATCCTTGACCGGATTCCCGAAGATGAACTTCCTGCTATCGAAGAAGATGAGGATGATTTGGCTTGGCAAAGGGAACTCGATGCGCTGGAAGAAGCGGACGAGATTGACCTGGATGCCATGGAGGCTGAGGAAGAAGAAATTAAGAACGAAGTCGACACATCCAAACCGTTGTTGGTGGCCATTGTTGGTCGTCCGAATGCCGGAAAGTCAACATTGGTCAATACGCTGTTGGGTGAAGAGCGCATGATGACAGGACCCGAGCCGGGCATTACACGTGATGCTGTTCACGTTGAATGGGAGCATGAAGGGCGTAAATACCGTTTGGTTGATACGGCCGGGATGCGCAAAAAAGCCAAGGTTCAGGAAAAATTGGAACAGATGTCGGTGCATGAATCTTTGCGTGCCATTCGTCTGGCCAATGTCGTTATTCTGATGACCGATGCGCAAAGCCCAATGGATAAGCAGGATTTACAAATTGCGGATTTGGTTATCCGCGAAGGGCGTTCGTTGGTTATTGCCGTCAATAAGTGGGACTTGGTCGAGGATAAAGCCAAGCGTCTGGCTGAAATCGAAGACAAGCTCAAACGGTCGCTTAATCAGGTTAAAGATGTGCCCGTAATTACTATCTCGGCTGTAACACGTCAGCGTTTGGGTAAATTGCTTCAGGCTGTTGTCGGTATATACGATACGTGGAATGCGCGCGTATCGACAGCAAAGCTGAACCGCTGGCTGAATTATGCCACCCAGAAAAAGCCTGCGCCGCTGGTCGAGGGGCGTTCAAACCGTCTGCGCTATATTACGCAGGCCAAAACCCGTCCGCCAACATTTGTGGTTTGGGCATCACGTCCGACCGAATTGCCGGAAAGCTATAAACGCTATCTGATGAATAGTTTGCGTGAGGATTTTAACATTCCGGGTGTGCCGATACGGTTTTATGTCCGTACGTCGAAAAATCCGTTCGCGGAGTAAAATTCTTATTCCATCGGCTGTGGGCTGGCCTTTGATTCGCCTTGCTGTTCGTTTTGTTCAAACAGTCCTTCGAGTGATTCCCGTGCCTTTTGGTCATAGCCTTTTTCATGTGCGGCGTTGACAGCATTGTCCACGGCTTTTCCGGCGGCTTTTCCAACCTTCTTGACACCATCCTTGATGGTCTCATCTTTGGTTTTATCTTTGTCGGTCTCGTCTTCGGGGACGATGTCCTTCAGCCATTCGGCCGTGCCTTCAATAACGGTGTGTGAGCGTGCCTCGGCCAGCCATTTGGGTTGTTGGTCTTTTTCCCAAATGAAGGAGATGACAATATAGGCCAAACCCAATAGCAGAACCCCGCGGAACAGCCCGAATCCAAAACCCAAAGAGCGGTCAATGGCATTGAGCTTGCTCTGTTTGATGCTTTCGCCAAAGAAATAGGTGATGATGGAAAAAATGGCTAGCGACAGTAAAAAGATGGATGCGGCCGTTACTACATCGGCCAACGTGGTGCTTTCGAAATAGCCACGGGCAAAACCGCGACAAACCGGGGTAAAATAGATGGTTAGAATAATGGCTCCAACCCAACCGACCAGCGTGAAGATTTCGTTCACAAAACCGCGGATAAAACCAACGGCGGCAGAAATGAACAACAGGCCAACAACAATACAGTCAATGATAATCGGTGAAATGGTCAACTCTCCATCAAATAATGTCGTCTTTTCTTTTTACTCTGTCCGATCCTTTTTGACAAGAGTGCGATTAATATTCGTTCTGGATAAAAAATATGTCATTCCGAGCGAAGTCGAGGAATCGCTCTTAAAACAGATTATCATATAAATCATGCCACTCGGGATTTTGTTGTTCTATAAGATTGTCTTTCTTCTCTCGGCGCCAATTCTTAATCTGTTTTTCTCGCACTATGGCACTCTCGGAATTTTGTACCTGTTCAAAATAGACAAGCTTGGTTGTGTTGTATCGTTTGCTGAAACCGTCAAATGTTTTATTTTTGTGCTGAGCCAATCCGTTGGAGTAGATTGCTTGTAACGCCCGTATAAACAACGGTATGAATAGGGTTTGTTACCATATAAACAAAGAAATTCTTTTCCATTAAGGGAGATTCCTCTATTCGCTTTGCTCAATCGGAATGACACAACATTATTTTTAGCACCCGTTTTGAATAAACGGCAACAGTTCCGATAATTGTTTTAGCTGTAAAACAGACAGGCCTCCGGGCGGTTTGGTGTCGCCGCCTTTTTTGCCGGATTTGACAGTCGGGCAAACGGCGTTTTTAAAGCCCAGCTTGGCCGCTTCCTTA
>QKJH01000166.1 GCA_003250865.1 Alphaproteobacteria bacterium
ATGAGCGTAGGAAAAGACCGTATCATGGTCAATTGCGGCCATGCGGGTACCACCGAAAAGAAACAGAGTATAGCCGGGCTTTTGCGCTCGACCGCCGCGCACTCTACGCTTGTGATTGATGATAAGACCTGTATCCCGATTGCTGCTGATATGGGATTGGATGCCAAAAAGGCGGCTCTTTCGGTACAGCGGCAATACAGCGCCGATGTTCTCAATCTGGAGATGAGTCATAATTTTTACCAACCCTCGGCGGGTTTGACGCACAAACGGCGTATACAGTTGCGCGACCAAGGGGAAACGCTCGAAGGTCAGGATGTTCTGATTGGTGAAGAAACGCATGATTTTGCCATTCGCTTCCATTTGCATCCGAATGTCAATGTTTCCCGTGTGCAAAACGGTAAAGCTTGCCTTATTCGTACCAAAACCGGTGTGGGGTGGAAATTTATTGCCCGCGGCGTTGAAGAGGTGGAAATCGAAGAAAGCATCTATCAACCCAACAGTGACGAGGCACCGCGCGTTACCAGTCAAATCGTTCTGTATGGCAAAACCGAGGAGCGTCAAACGCGTGTTTTATGGATGCTTCACCGTGAAAAAACCGAAAAAAAGAAAGCAAGCCGCAAGCGCAAAAAAGAAAAGGATGACGAATGACCAAGGGTGAAATCTGGGCTCAAATAAAAAAATGGTTCTCCCGCTTTGTTATGAGTTTGGGAGTTATTTTCTTATCGTTTCTTGTTATGTCCTTTATTTCAATAACGGTTCTGTTTAAAGGGGGAAGCCCATCCCTGCCCGATGAAATGATATTACGCGTTGTTGTAGAAGACGGCTTCTTTGAAAGCGGTAATCCCAATCCACTGGCGGCTTTGTCCGGTGATACTTCGTCATACGGCATCCATGATTTGAGCTTTGCTCTGCGGCGCGCAGCTTTGGATGAGCGGGTCAAGGCTGTTGTGATGAGTGTTAGGGGTGGTGACTATGGTTATGCTCACATCAACGAATTACACCGTGCCATGGAAGATTTTAAGAAAAGCGGCAAGCCTATTTATGCCTATGCAACCAGCTTTGGCGGGGCTTCAAGCGGAATGGCTTCCTATTATTTGGCTTCTCCGGCGGATGAGATTTGGATACAGCCGATGGGGGTCGTTGGAATTACCGGATTTTTTATGCAAGTGCCCTTTTTCAAAGGGTTGATGGATAAGCTGGGAATTGAAGCGGACATTATCCACGAAGGCGACTATAAATCCGCACCCGAGCCGTTTACGCGCAGTTCGATGAGTAAAGCCAACAAAGAGATGAGCACGGCCTTGATGCAGGATTACTATGATGTTTTTGTAACAGATGTTGCGCGTTTCCGCCATCTGGATCCTTCGGTTGTTCGAAAGGCAATTGATGAGGCTCCCTTGTCTGAAAAAGAAGCCGTCAATTTGGGCTTTGTTGATGTTATTGGATTCAAAGACAGACTTATTGATAATCTGAAAGATGAATTTGAAGACATTTCATGGGTTGATGCCGGTCATTACGCCAATCAAGCATATAAAAAAGAAACCGTAAAACACACAGTGGCATTAATCACGGTGGATGGTGTCATTGCATCCCAATCGGGGCCTGGCGGTCTAATGGGCGGCGATGCCATTGATCTAAGCGCGGTTATCCGTAATCTGGAAACGGCTAGACAGGATGAAAATTGTATAGGCGTTGTGTTACGGGTTAATTCACCCGGCGGAACGCCCGAAGCAGCCGAGGAACTACGGCGTATGGTGACACTGGTTAATGCCGAAAAACCGGTCGTTGTTTCAATGGGCAATGTTGCCGCCTCGGGGGGATACTGGATTGCGGTAAATGCGCGCCGCATTTATGCCGAGCCGATGACCCTAACGGGTTCTATCGGTGTATTTGGCGGCAAGGTTGGTTTGTCCTCACTACTTGAAAAAGCAGGGATTAATCTCGACAGCGTCAAGATGGGACAGGATGCGGATATCTGGTCGTTGGAAAAAACCTATACACCTCAACAACGCCGTAAAATTGAGGCGATGCTCGGTAATGTATATGACGCATTTGTTCAAAGAGTTGCTTTTGGTCGCGGCCAATCAATTGAAACAGTTAAAGAACTGGCCAAAGGGCGGGTCTATACGGGCAATCAGGCACTGAAAAACGGATTGGTGGATGAAATTGGTGATGTTGATATGGCGGCAAAAGCCGTACGCGGCCTTGCAGGAGTGAGCGAAGCGCCTATTCAGGCCTATCACGAACCGCTGGATTTCATGGATACCGTTATCAGTATCGTTAAACAGGCAGGAATGGTCTTTTCAGGCACAACGCGTTCATCGGTGTGGTTGGTTAATTCTACGGCTATTTATTGAAAAAATAAAAACCATCCAAGTTGGATGGTTTTGAATGGTGCCGGTTGTCGGATTTGAACTGACGACCTACCGCTTACAAGGCGGTTGCTCTACCACTGAGCTAAACCGGCATTCTCGAATCATTTTCGATACTCGGACAAAATAATGATTTTTAGACTTTAATCAAGCATTCTTTCATTTTTTTAAGAAAAAAATAGGAAAGATAGTGCTAAAAATGGTATTCTCAGGTGATTTAAGACTCCCATCTTTTCGGGAATACTGCTATAAAACCATAAAACGATTTATGACAACTTTCAGAGGGGCCTATGGCAAAGGGTGACGATCCAAATGCAGATTTAAAAGCGATAAGCATATACCTGCTTTCTGCTGCCATGTTTGCGTTTATTATTTGGTTTTTCTTTGAAGAGCAAATCAAGTCGGGCATACGTTGGCTGAAAATTGGTGAAATGTGGTTGATTAGCCAGTTTATTGATGGTCAGGAAAAAGACTTTGTTCTGCAACAGCGGGAATATCTGATTGACTTCCAGAATATGGTTTCCAATCTATCAGGAGAGAGATTAGAACAGGTTTATGAGCGCTATGGTCACATGGTGCATGATCCATCGGCCATTGTTGCCCATTATACGGTTCTGCCGGCAACTATACTACTGTGTGTAATCGGTTTTTATATATTGGTGTTTGGCGCCAAAAAGCACCTTGTGCGCAGCTTCAACATTGATACGCTTTTGGCCGAGCAGTCCAAGGCTTTTCCGATTGTTTCGCCGGTGGTTAATTTTAACCCGGTTAAATCCTCTGCCCGCCAATTGGGGGGGGCTGTTCCAACGGTGTTACCTATGATGGCGGAGGCGCTGAGCCCCGAAGAATGGTTGTCATTTTATGCCGTAACACTGGTTGATGGAAAGATTAACAAGGGTGAAGCACGCAAAGCGTTTAATCGTCAGCTGGTGGCTCGTTGGCGCGGCGCAGACAAGTTGCCAATGCATTTAAAGGCGCTGTTTGTTGCTTGCTCCATGAAAGTTGCCGGACAGCGTGAAGAAGCGGACAGATTTTTAGGAGAAGTGGCAAAATGTTGGTCGCCTAAAGGCGGTCTTCGCTTAACGGCGAAATTAAAGAAAGAAATTGCCAAAGGAATAAAAGACCCCAAAATCGGTCGAGTAACCGACAAAGTTGCGGCCCAGCACGCCTTTGTTACACCGGCGATGATACGTATTCTTCAGATGGCGCGTGAACAGGGGGGGGTATTAGCTCCTGCTTCATTCCTGTGGCTCCGCGCTGTTGATCGCACTGTGTGGTATCCGCTCAATAATCTGGGACGCGGATCATTTCATATCGAAGCATTGGGGGCGATGTCGCATTACAAGGCAGAGCGGTCGGCCAATCGTCCTATCCCAACGCCGCAGGTGGATACCGCGATAGAAGGGCTTCAAACATATTTGGACGGCTTGCCACAGATTGATATACCACCGCGTGACTATTCCAAAAGCGGTAAAAAGGCGGCATAGAGGGAAAGATAGATAGGGATGAGAATAGCATGTTAACAGAAGATTTTGAGAATAACCTACCGCGCGCCGGCGTTGTCAATGGCGGTCTGGTCTTATCTTTTCCAAATGCTTTGACGCCTGTTTTGTGGCGCCACTCGCTTGGCACGATGGATGATATTGCCTTTCAGCTTTTGTTTGAAGGGAAGCTGGCCATATTGGTAATAAAAACATCAACAGGTCATATGAAAGAAATAGCTCGTTTTGCTTCAATTGAAGAGGGGCAGAAAGCGTTTCACATGGCTAACGATGCATTGTTTGCCGGAGGACATGGCCTACTCTCTGATGGCAGCGGAGCTAACTCGGGTTCGAGCATGCTGATGAATATTATTGTCTTTGTTCTTATGTTTGCGATTTTAATCGGGGGTGGATATTACTACTATCAACAAAAAGCAACACGCAATGTTGTTGATTATCAGCCTCAGCAATATTATCAGGATGAAGCAGCGCCATCACGCGATGAGGATCAGGCTTCACAGGAAGATGAAAATGCATTTGCCCCTGGTGTTGCTGTCGATGTTGACAAAATGTTCGGTGAATAGGAAGTATAGTAAATGGCTTTAAAATTAGCTCCATATATTGCCGATGATGATATTCTGTTAACGGATGCCCGACCGTGGTATTTGCGGTTTAACGACCAAATCCGTGACAAAAACAATGCGTTTATTTTCTGTCTCTCTGTAGCGATGATAATTTATATTCACCGCGATGGCGCAGCGTTGTTCTCTGATGCGGCGGCGTTGTGGGGTATTTTCTATTTTATCTGGTTAAAAATCACCAAAACTGTTTTGCCATTGAAATTGCCAATGACGATGGCCAAAAAATTCGGTAAGAAGGCAGACGGTATCTTATTCGTTGGGAACGACCAGTATGACAATGAAGAAATCTGGATTAGTAACTCGGATGCACGTACCCATATTCTTTATTTGGGTACAACCGGTTCGGGTAAAACCGAAGGGTTGAAGTCGCTGGCGACCAACTCATTATGTTGGGGTTCCGGCTTCATCTACGTTGATGGTAAAGCCGATACCGATTTGTGGAGTTCCATTTCTGCACTTGCGCGTCGATTTGGTCGTGATGACGACCTGATGGTGCTCAACTATATGACAGGTAACTCCGATGCGGCGGCAGTGTCCAATACGATTAACCCTTTCTCGTTCGGTTCGGCTTCCTATCTGACCAACATGATGGTGTCGCTAATGCCGGAAAGCGGCGGTGATAATGCCATGTGGAAAGACCGCGCTGTTGCCCTTATTGCTGCATTGATGCCTGTATTGACGTGGAAACGTAATAATCAGGAGTTCCAATTAAGCATCAACGCCTTGAGGGACTGCCTGCATTTTAAAAAGATTGTTCAGCTTTCCCGTGAAGAAGTTGTCCCGGAAAAGCTTCGTCGTGGTTTACAGGGGTACTTGTCAACACTTCCCGGATATGATGATAACTTTTTTGCTGATGATGGTTCCGAAAAACAGGGCCCCGGAGGTCAGGCACAGGATTTATCCGTGGTTTATCAACAACACGGCTATCTGTCTATGCAGTTTACCCGTTCGTTGCAATCACTGGCCGATGATTATGGCTATATCTTCGAAGTGGCTAATGCTGATATTGACATCCATGACATCGTTTTGAACCGTCGTATTCTTGTTGTGCTTATTCCGGCATTGGAAAAATCCGGCGATGAAACGGCTAATTTGGGTAAAATTCTTGCCTCAATGCTCAAGGGGATGATGGGGGGAACGCTGGGCTCCCAAGTTGAAGGCAACACGGAGCAGGCCATTGAGAACAAGGCAACACGGGCACCAACGCCGTACATGACCATCTTTGACGAGGTTGGTTACTACACGGTGGAAGGTATGGCTGTAATGGCTGCTCAGGCTCGCTCGCTCGGCTTCTCGCTGGTCTTTGCCGCCCAGGATTTGCCGGGCTTGGAAAAACGTGTTCGTGAGGAAGCGCGCTCCATTACCGCCAACTGTAACTTGAAGATTTTTGGTAAGTTGGAAGACCCTGTTACTACGCGCGAATTCTACGAAAAGACCGTCGGTAAAGAAGAAGTAACACGCATGAGCGGTTATAAAAGAGAAGACGGCGTAAAAATGAACGATAGCGTTACCATTGTTGATAAGGCAATTGTTTCGTACAAAAAACTGAAAAGCTATAAAGAAGGTCAGGCCGTTGTGAATTTCGGTCGCACCATTATTCCGGCAAGAATGTTCTATGCCAACCCCAAAGGAATCAAAGCGTTGCGGGTTCATCGTATGCTTGCCTTGCCACCGGCCGACCCCGAAGGAAAACGTTCGGGCAAAGATTTGGATAACGTTCTGGAACGATTTAATGATAAGTCGTGGACGGCTGAAAATTGTATGCCGAGCGTTAAAACCGAAACGGAAATCGGTTATCTGGTTGACGGTTTTGCTGCTGCTAGAAAAGAAAAAGAAGGGTTGGTTGAAAGCGGCATTATTGCAGTAGCCCATCTGGCACAAAAAAGTGATTTATTAAAAGCCGATACCGCTGGCAGTGCAGAATCTCAACAGGAAAAATCTCCCCCCGTCGTTGCTCCTTCGACAGAAGACATCAAGCAGAAGGAAGAGGCGCTTCAGATTAATGAAGAAATGGCCGATAAGCCTGAAGAGACACAGCAACAGGACGCGTCTTCGCAAAGCATGGAAACCATGAGCTGGGCACAAATCATTTCTCAGGGTAATAAACAGCCAAAAGACGCAAAATCGACGGTAACCGAGGCTCCGGCTAAAAGCAGTGAAGCCGTATTGCCTCAGGAAGAAAAAGAAAGCGCGCCTGTGGAAGGAGAAAAACCAAAGGAATTACGTGCAACACGCGAAGATGAAGCGGAACCTGTTTCCTGGGCGCAATTGGTATCACAATCATCATCAACGCCAAAACCACAGGAAAAGCCGTCGCAACCTGATAATAAAACAGTACAATCTGACGATGAAGATAACGAGAGCGACACGTCTTTTACCGATCAACCGCTCACATGGGCACAGCTGATTAATAAAGATAAAAAAGACGATTAAGCTTGATTTTTATAAGAAAAATAGTATATTTTATTTTCATAACATTATAGAGGGTTGATACCATGCACCGTTCATACGATATGTTGGCTATGAAATTCAATGGAATTATTGGCGAAGTTCAACGCACCTATGCAGAGCTCTCGGAAAGCCGGCAAAATGATATTGCGGATTTTCAAGCCGGATTATTGGCTATTTACAACAAAAAAACTCCAAATCAATCTATTGCCGAGTTTCTAAAGGAAGTCGGTTTAAAAAGTAGCCTTTACGCTATCGGTACCCGCGATGATTTGGATACGGCTAAGGTTCGCGCGGGTGTAACCGAGGAAGATGTGGCCGTTGCACGTAAAGCTGTAGACAGTAAAGAAGGCTTGTCGTATGACGTTCCCGGATTTGCCAAAGTTGGTGTAACGCTGGGGTACATATCACCCAAGGCCGGTGATCTGTGTATGGAAGCACAGGCCTATGTACGTGCTTTGGGGTATGTTAACTCTATTGAAGATGTTATTCAGCAAAAGCCGGATTCAGGCGCTGACAAAGACACAATTAATAGTTTTTCACTTAAACTGGTATCTGATTTAACGGGCAAGGAGACAGCGCAAGAGGTCTTGGCATCCAAAGCCTATGCGCGGGTTAATGGTGATCGGGATCCGGATGGTCTTAAGCTGGCGCAAATCACAATGGTTCTGGCCGATATGTATTCTTCAAAATTAAAACACGATGTTCTGTTTCAAAATGATTTAAGTCTGGATGAGGGGTATAAAAACAATTTCAAGCAGGAAATTGCCAAAGGCATGGCTCGGGTGGCGGAGGGCTTTGCAGGTGTTGGCTTTAATGGTGCTGCTTCAGACTTATTGACAATCCGTGAAAATATTCAGTACGAACATGATGCTGAATCCCATGTAAAAATTTATGCGGATCTACCAACACAGCTGCATGTGAAAGCGTTTGAAAACGCGCGTTTTCTAGAAGAAAAACTCAGCGGTTTTAAACAATCGGCGACAGTGGCTCAGAAAAACATTGGTGGTACGCCACATCCGTAACAGTTATAAAAGCACACATACAGAATAAAAAACCCGCCATTTTTGGCGGGTTTTTTATTTTAACGATAACAGAGGTTTTATGCATCAATATTGGTTGCTTGCAAGGCATTGGTCTGAATAAAGTCACGACGTGGCTCTACCACATCCCCCATCAGCGTGGAAAATACCTCATCGGCCTGATCATCCATGCCAACTTTTACTTGTACCAGCGAACGAACTTCGGGATCCAGCGTTGTTTCCCACAGCTGTTCGGGGTTCATTTCACCCAAACCTTTATAGCGTTGGTAGGATAGACCTTTAACGCCCAAATCATTAATGACATCAATGAGCTCGGCAGAACCGTAAATAACGCGTTCTACGCCGTTCTTGAAGATAAGGCGAGCACCATTTTCGAATCGTTCACGCATCTTTTCACTTCCGCTATTTAGGCCGCGTGCTTCGGATGTGTTCAGGATTTCTTCGGTGATATAACGTTTCTCGCTAACACCGCGAATGGTGCGGGAAAGAATGAAGCCGTTTCCATCCTCCATCATTGAGCCTTCCCAGGTTTTCTCTCCTTCATTGGCAATCATGTTAAGGCGTTCGGCTGTTTTATTGAGCAGATCTTTCGCTTTATTAGGATTGTCCAAAAGACTTGAGTCTAATAGTCCCACCAAAGCCGCGTGATCAACCACATCACGATTACCAACTTCACGAGTCAATGTGTCGATTTGGTTTTTATGTTGGATAACCAGTTTGACATGGCGCACCAAATCCGCATCGGCAATTTGTTCGCTGTTTGACTTATGCAGAACAGCCCCATCGGTGCCGTTTTCGATGACAAAATTCTCAAATGCACGTTCGTCTTTCAAATATTGTTCGGTATTGTTCTTTTTCACCTTGTACAACGGTGGCTGGGCAATATACAAATGGCCGCGTTCAATCAGTTCAGGCATTTGGCGATAGAAAAACGTCAACAAAAGGGTACGGATATGCGCACCGTCCACATCAGCATCCGTCATGATAATGATTTTGTGATAACGCAATTTCTCGGGGTTAAATTCATCTTTGCCAATACCGGTTCCAAGCGCGGTAATCATTGTTCCGATTTCAGCACTGGAGAGCATTTTGTCAAAGCGGGCACGCTCGACGTTCAGGATTTTACCGCGTAGCGGCAGGATAGCCTGAAACGAGCGGTTACGCGCCTGTTTGGCACTACCGCCAGCCGAATCTCCTTCCACAATAAAGATTTCACACAAAGATGGATCACGTTCCGAACAGTCGGCAAGCTTACCGGGAAGCGATGCCATGTCCAGAGCCCCTTTGCGGCGGGTCAAATCACGGGCGCGGCGTGCAGCCTCACGGGCAGCAGCAGCATCAACGATTTTGCCGATAATCTGTTTGGCTTCGTTGGGGTTTTCTTCGAACCATGTTGAAA
>QKJH01000143.1 GCA_003250865.1 Alphaproteobacteria bacterium
GTGATTGCGTAAAGATTTCAAATCCGTCATCGGTAACGGCCAGAGAATGTTCAAACTGTGCCGACAGGGAGCGATCGCGTGTCACAGCTGTCCATCCGTCGCTAAGGATTTTCATGTCATAGCGGCCGGCATTAATCATGGGTTCAATGGTAAAGAACATGCCTGGTTCAAGCACAAGTCCGGTATTGGGTTGGCCATAGTGCAGGATTTGCGGTTCACAATGGAAGACGCGTCCAAGACCGTGCCCGCAGAAATCACGAACAACGGAAAAACGGTTGTTTTCGGCATGCTGTTGAATAGCATAGCCGATATCGCCCAATGTGGCGCCGGGTTTGACCATTTCAATGCCGAGCATTGTACATTCATAGGTAACGCGCACCAGATTGCGTGCCTTGGCGGAGACTTTTTCTCCACACAGGAACATGCGGGACGTATCACCATACCAGCCATCCAAGATAACGGTTACGTCAATATTCAGAATATCCCCGTCAATCAGCTTTTTTTCGCTCGGGATGCCGTGGCAGATAACATGGTTCAGCGAAATACAGGTGGCCTTTGGATAGCCTTTATACCCCAGACAGGCAGAGATAGCGCCGCGTTCCAGAATATAGTCGTTCATTTTATCGTCCAACTCTTCGGTTGTAACGCCTGGTTGGACAAACGGGGTGATATAATCCAACACCTCGGCGGCAAGGCTGCCGGCTTTACGCATGCCGTCAAAGGCCGCTTTGCTGGTATGAAGGGGAATGTTATGTGATTTGATCACGGTTTAATCTCTTACTTACATCGTTGTTCTATTTGCATTATGCACTGTATATAGTGCATACTAGCATTAAGCAAGCACTCAATAAACCTCTTATAGACGTTTAAAAGAAAAAAGCATGGCAGCAGCAAAGACATCCAAAGAAAAACACCAGACAGTCAAGGCCGGTATTGTGGTTATCGGGGATGAAATCCTGTCAGGACGGACGAGTGAGAAAAATGTGTCCTATTTGGCTGAAAAGCTGGGGGCGGTCGGAATACAGATTGCCCATGTGCGCATTATTCCCGATATAGAGGAGGAAATTGTCGCATCTGTCAATGATTTGCGCCGCAAGTACAGCTATGTCTTTACCACGGGCGGTATCGGTCCCACCCATGATGATATTACAGCCAAAGCCATCGCCCGAGCTTTTGGTGTAACGTTGCACCGCAATGCAGAGGCGTATCGCCGTTTGAAAGAACATTATCACTCGGACGATTTTTCGCCTGTGCGTCAGAAAATGGCGGAGATGCCGTTTGGAGTGGTTAAACTGATTGATAATCCGGTGTCCGTTGCTCCCGGCTTTGTCATGGATAATGTCTATGTAATGGCTGGTGTCCCTGAAATCATGCGGGCGATGCTCGATGGTATTTTGCCGGATCTGGAAGGGGGGAACAAAATCACCTCTAAAACTATTTCGTGTTTCTACCGCGAGGGCGAAATTGCCGCGCAATTGGCTGTGATAGATAAGAAATATAATCGTGTGGCCATCGGTTCGTACCCGTATTTTCGCAACGGTAATTTCGGGGTTTCCATTGTCCTTCGTTCAGCTGATGAGATACAGTTACAGCGGGCTGTAAAAGATGTAAAATTAATGATAAAAGACATAGATAATAAAAGGTTATAAATATAACTTAAATCTATTTATTATTTCAATAATATTCGACATATTGTAAAAGCTATAAAAAAACCGCTCACCATGACGATGAACGGTTTTATTGTGGTAGCCCCGGCCGGACTTGAACCGGCACGCCCAAGGGCACACGATTTTAAGTCGTGAGCGTCTACCAATTCCGCCACGGGGCCCGAATATTAACGCGATATTTAGAATCGCTTGGTAAGACGAAGTGTATTAATAATATAACAGGGCTTGCTTGCCAAGCTTTTCTTTGTCAGAATGACGAAAAATACCCTATTCCCCATAACCGCCTATTAGAAGTATTGAGAGTGAAGATGACTGTAACTTTTGACCCGTATGTCCTTGAACTTGCCATTTCTCGTGTTTGTCACGATGTGGTGTCTCCTGTTGGTGCCATCAATAATGGTGTTGAGCTGGTGGAAGAGTTGGGAGCCGACGCGGCCGAAGATGCGATTGACCTGATTGCCAAAAGTGCTGAACAGGCCAACCGCCGTTTGAAAATCTTCCGTTTGTGCTATGGAGCGGCAGGCAGTAATGAAAAGGCGGATATCCGTCTGGTTCGCTCGGCGGTCATGGATTATTTCCAAGGCACGCGCGCCGTGGTGGAATGGCCGGAAAACGAAGTTCTGCTTGAAACCGAGATGCCCAAAGGTTTTCAAAAAGCGATTATGAACCTGATTCTGTTGGCCGGAGAGATGATTACCAAGGGCGGCGTTATCAAGGTACAAAAAGTGGTTGAAGCCGACAATCTGACAGCGATGGTCACAGTTGACGGCGAGGGAGTAAATTTCCGCGAAGGACAGCGTGCGGCATTGGATGGAACCATTAACGCCGTGGATTTGGATCCGCGCTTGGTACATGCGTTTCTTACCGGACGTTTTATTCAGACATTCGGACACAAGCTGGATGTTGAAAAAATCGGCGAATCAAAGTTCCGCTTCCGTGTAAGTGTCGGCGCCTAGAAAATCCCCTGTATTTTCTGTAAGAAAATGACCTATTTTTGCCATAAATCGGCCAAAAAAATGACACGATAGGGTGTTATTCTTTCAACATGCCGTTTTTTAACGAACTATTGAGAATTTTAGGTCTTAAATGGTTTAGCTGAAAAAGTATTTTTCAGCCGTGCGACGCGTATATTTTAAAGAATAACGTCATAAACGATAAGGGCAGAATCCATGGACGAATTACTGGGCGAATTTCTTACTGAAACAAATGAAAGTCTTTCACAGCTTGACCAAGATATTGTGAAGCTGGAAAAGAATCCCGAAGACCCTGAATTACTGGGTGTTATCTTTCGGGTGATGCATACCATCAAGGGAACGTGTGGTTTCCTTGGCTTGCCGCGTTTGGAAAAAGTCGCTCACCATGGTGAGAATATATTGGGTAAATTCCGTGACGGGGAAATGGCTGTGGACGAGGAAGCTGTATCCATCGTTCTGGAATCGCTTGACCGTATTAAAGATATTGTTGACGCTCTGGGACAAACAGGCGAGGAGCCGGTAGGTGAGGATAGCGATATTATCAACAAAATCGAAGCTTTTATCGACGTTCGTTTGCATGGTGGCGCGCCAACAGTTGCCGCCGCCGAACCCGAGGAAGAAATTGTCATGGTGGAAGAGGGGGAAACTATTCCTGCTGCGCCATTAGATTCTATTGAAGAAGAAATCGATTTTACACCCATTCCGGCTGATCAAACGCGAGCAGCCGTTGAGGCCTTGGAAAGTGAAGAGGCTGAAAAAGCCGACACGCCGGTCGAAGAAACTGTTGAAGAGGCCGAGGAGGATGAGCCTGCTCCGGTTGAAACCAAAGCACAGGGCAAAAAAACCGAAGACAGCGATGTTAAAAAAGAAGCACCAGTCGTGGCACAGTCCATCCGTGTTAATGTGGATTTGCTTGAAAATCTGATGACGGTGGCTTCAGAGTTGGTGTTAACACGTAATCAGCTAATACAGCTTTTGCGCCAGCAGACTGATAGCGATTTTGCCGCCCCGTTGCAACGCTTAAACCATAATGTGACCGAGCTTCAGGAACACGTCATGAAGACCCGCATGCAGCCGATTGGCAATGCGTGGGCAAAACTGCCGCGTATTATTCGCGACTTGGCCAATGAATTGAAAAAAGACATTGAGTTGGTCATGGAAGGAGAAGATACCGAGCTGGATAGGCAGGTATTGGAACTGATTAAGGATCCGCTGACGCACATGGTACGCAACTCGGCCGATCACGGGCTGGAAATTCCGGCCGACCGGAAAAAAGCCGGCAAAGTTGAAACGGGCACAATCCACCTGAGTGCTTATCACGAAGGCGGTCATATTATTATTGAAATTGCTGATGATGGCCGCGGTCTGGCGGTGGACAAAATCAAAAAGAAAGCCATTGAAAATGGTGTTGCCACCGCTGAAGAGCTTGGAAACTACAGTACGCAACAAATCAACAATCTGATTTTCCATCCCGGACTATCCACTGCCGAAAAAGTGACATCGGTTTCGGGACGCGGCGTTGGCATGGATGTTGTCAAATCCAATATCGAAAAAATCGGCGGTACGATTGAGTTATTCTCGCAAACCGGCAAAGGCACCAAGGTTCAGGTTAAAATTCCGCTGACCCTAGCGATTGTTTCGGCCTTGATTGTTGAAGCCAGCGGCGAGCGTTTTGCCATCCCTCAAATCAGTGTTCTGGAACTGGTACGTTCGTCACAAGAGGGGGAAAACCGTATCGAAGAAATCCAAGGTTCGCCGGTACTACGCCTGCGGAACAAATTGTTACCGCTTGTCAGTCTATCCAAGCTGTTACATTTGGAAGGCGGCAAAGAACTCTATTCTTCAAAGAAGAAGAACAAGCGTAAAGAAAACGATTTGCGCAGCGGTATTGCCTCCTTGCAAAAAGAAGAAAAACGCCTGATGGAGGCTATTGAGAAAGAAGACAATCCAAAGCTCAAAGAATCCAACATTAAAAAATTGGAAGAAATTGCGTTGGCCCTGTCCGATTCACAGGAAGTGCTAGCGCGTTTGACAGAGGAAAATAGTGCTGAAAAACACACTATAAAAGAGGAGGATCCTCCTTACATCATTGTGACCCAGGTTGGGAACTATACGTTCGGCATTATCGTTGATCAGGTCTATGATACCGAAGAGATTGTGGTAAAACCGGTTTCGCCGATACTACGTCATATCAGCATGTTCTCGGGTAATACCATTCTGGGTGATGGTACGGTTATCATGATTCTTGATCCGAACGGTATTGCTCAGCAAACCGGCGAGATTACCGTGGGTGATGATACATCGGCCTCCATGGGAACCGAGAATGGGAAGCGTCGTACACGCGATGATTCTACCTCGCTTCTGGTTTTCAAGGCGGGTTCCGGTGCTCCAAAGGCTGTCCCGCTTTCACTTGTTGGCCGTCTTGAGGACTTCAAAGTAGAGGAAATCGAGGTTTCTGAAGAAAACCGCATGGTTATCCAATATCGCGGCGGTTTGATGCCGTTGGTACCGTTTGCCCAAAATTACAGCTTTCCTGAAAGCGGACGGCAGGCTGTACTGGTCTTTGCCGACGAAAAACGCTCGATGGGTCTGATGGTAGATGAAATCATTGATATTGTGGATGAGCAAATGAAGGTTGAAACCTCCGGTGTTACGCCCGGTATATTAGGCAGCGCCATCATCTCGGGCAAGGCCACGAATGTTATTGATGTCGGCTACTATCTGTCACAGGCTAACAATGATTGGTTTGATACCAAGAGCGAGCAGGCCTATACCGATGGTCAAAAACGCGGAAAACGTCTGCTTCTTGTTGATGACAGTCCGTTCTTCCGCAACATGCTCAAACCGCTTTTGGAAGTTGGCGGCTTCGAGGTTATAACGCAGCAAGACCCGCATGAAGCGCTGGGATTCTTGGAGCAGGATTATGATTTTGACATCATTGTTTCAGACATTGAAATGCCGGGTATGAGCGGGTTTGATTTTGCTTCAAGTGTTCGTACAAAAGAAGAACTGAACCATGTGCCGATTATTGCTTTATCCTCTCATGCGACAACGCAGGATATGGACAGAGGTAAAGAGTCGGGGTTTGATAATTACGTTGCAAAATTTGACAGAGAAGCCTTGCTTAGTGCAATCGAAGAGGCTTTGTCACACACCAAAGCAGGAGAGGCCGCATGAACGGGTACATGGAAAAACACGGTGAAATAGGAAAAGTTGCCAAGACAACCGATTTTGTTACGCTGCGCATTGAAGATCAGCTTTTCGGAATACCTGTGTTGCAGGTTCAGGATGTTTTGGGTGATATTAAATTGACGCGTATTCCGCTTGCTCCGAAAGAAGTTGCCGGATCGCTTAATTTGCGTGGTCGGATTGTTACCGCTATTGATGTTCGTACACGGCTGGGGCTTCCTGCTCGTG
This sequence comes from Alphaproteobacteria bacterium, assembly GCA_003250865.1. Lineage (GTDB taxonomy): Bacteria > Pseudomonadota > Alphaproteobacteria > Micavibrionales > SZUA-601 > SZUA-601. Next base: position 6,059 of record QKJH01000143.1, read on the forward strand.
AACTGAAGGCCAGCGAGCCGAGAATGAGCGTTGTGGTAGAATATGGCAGTCAGCTGTATAGCCTGATTATTGACTCGGTAGGCGAGGTGCTCAGTCTTGAGGACTCAAAGTTCGAGCGCAACCCTGCAACATTGGATAAATTGTGGTTGGAAATTTCCAAAGGTATTTACCAGTTGGAAGAAGAGCTTTTGGTTGTGATTGATGTTGCACAAATGTTAGGTAGTGTGCACACCGATGATAAAATGAGTGCGTAATTTTTTTAAGCGTTACAGATAAAGGCAGCAATAAGGAAAAAAAATGAAAACATGTTTAGTCGTAGATGATAGCCGTGTTGTACGCCGTGTCGCGCGGCAAATTGTCGAAGATTTGGGGTTTGAATGTATCGAAGCCGAGGATGGAAAACAGGCTTTGGAACAATGCCTTATCAAGATGCCTGATTGTGTCCTGTTGGATTGGAATATGCCGGTCATGACCGGGATAGAATATTTGCGTGAACTCAGAAAGGTCGAAGGAGGCAATTCGCCGATGGTTGTTTTCTGCACAACGGAAAATGACATGTCAAAAATTATGGAGGCTCTGGCCGCCGGAGCAAACGAGTATATCATGAAGCCTTTTGACAGTGATATTATCCGCTCCAAATTTGAACAAGTCGGTGTCCTGTAACACCAGTGCAAAACAACAAGCGTAACACATGAAAACGAGTCACACTATATGAGTATTGAAACAGAAAAGTCATCGAAACCCATCCGCGTTCTGGTTTGTGACGATTCCGCCGTCTTGCGGGGGATACTGACCCACATTCTGGAGCAGGATAAAAATATCAAGGTTGTCGCTACTGCAGCAAACGGACAGATTGCTGTATCCGAAGTCGGACGTAATGACATTGATCTTGTCGTTCTGGATATTGAAATGCCGGTGATGGACGGATTGACGGCTTTGCCGCTTATTCTTGAGGCTAATAAACATGTCAAGGTTCTGATTGCCTCCACGTTGACCAGCAAGAATGCTGAGATCAGTATGAAGGCGTTGGAGCTTGGGGCTACGGACTATTTGACAAAGCCGTCGACGGGACGTGATGTCGGTAATGCCGATGATTTTAAGCGAGACTTGCTTGCCAAGGTTTTATTGTTGGGGCATCAGGTTCATGTTGCAAAAGCCAAGGCAGCCGGTCAGGCCAAGGCACCGTCCGCACCTCAAGCAGATGGAAAAATCCCCGGGATTGTCACATTCTTGCAGGCCGCAAAAGCAACGCAACTTGTCACACATCCTTCAAAGCCATACAAAAAACCGGATATCATTGCCATTGGTAGTTCAACGGGCGGGCCGCAGGCTCTGTTCACTGTCATGAAGGGGTTATACGGCAAAGTTCATAATCAGCCGATTGTTATTACGCAGCACATGCCTGCAACATTTACAGCCATTTTGGCCAACCATATCAAACAGCAATCGGGCTTTGAAGCTTTTGAGGCCGAAGAAGGCATGGTCCTGGAAAATGGCAAGGTTTATGTTGCACCGGGTAACTATCACATGACGTTCAAAGTTAAGGATGGCAAGACGATTGTTGCACTTAATCAGAATGATCCGGTCAATTATTGCCGTCCAGCCGTTGATGTGATGCTGGATTCTCTTAACGCCATTTATGGTGATAGAACATTGGCTATTATCCTGACAGGTATGGGACATGATGGACGGGATGGCAGCAAAAAATTGTTTGAACGCGGTGCTTGTATTTTGGCTCAGGATGAAAAAACCAGTGTGGTCTGGGGAATGCCCGGCGCTGTAGCCGTGGCCGGTATTTGTAAGAAGATTGTTCCGATTGATGACATGGCAAAAGAAATTGCGGAGGCAGCGAATTAATCATGCGTGATGCGGATTTTGAAATCTTTCGCGACTATATGAAAAAGTCATCGGGGCTTGTCCTGACACCGGACAAGGTCTATTTGCTTGAATCGCGTTTATTACCCGTTGCCAAAGAAAACGGTTTTTCGGATTTGGCAGATTTGGCGGTAATCATCAAGCAGGGAACCGATGCCAAAATCATGAAGCAGGTAACCGAAGCCATGGCTACGCATGAATCCTCATTCATGCGCGACGGTAAACCTTACGAGCGTTTTGAAAAAATCATTTTGCCGCAAATCATGGAAAATAATGCGGCATCCAAAAAAATCCGTATCTGGTCGGCAGCCTGTTCCAGCGGGCAGGAACCGTACTCTTTGGCAATGCTGATGAAAGAAATAGGCGCTAAGCTTGATGGGTGGCGGATTGATATTTTTGCTACCGATATTTCAGACCATATTTTGGATAAGGCGCGTGACGGAACATTCACACAGTTTGAAATACAGCGCGGCTTACCGATTCAGTATCTGGTTAAATATTTTGAACAAAACGGTGAACAGTGGCGCATCAAACAGGATGTTAAAAGCATGGTGCGTTTTCAAAATTTGAATCTGCTTTCCAATATTGCCCATATCGGCGAGTTTGATGTCGTATTTTTGCGCAATGTTCTGATTTATTTTGATGTTCCTACTAAAGCCGAAGTGCTGCAAAAAGTGCGCGATGTTACTGATGACAAGGGGTTCCTTGTTTTGGGCGGTGCGGAAACCGTTATGGGCATTTCAGAAAAATGGAAGTTGTTAAAAGGGCATAACGGTTTGTATCTTCCGGCAGATGGAAATTTTGAGGCGCTGGAACAAAAATGTGCAGGGATTTCAATATAGATTATGACAGCTAAAGTTACGATAGTTGATGAAGATGATAATGTCATCGGTGCTGTGACACGTGAAGAAGCAAAAGAAGCAAATTATAATCGACGTCTCGTGTGCATTATGGTGCGTAACAGTAATGAAAAAATATTGTTATCCCGTGTTGCCGAAACAAAAAGTTTTTGCCCCGGAAAATGGAGCTATTCTGCCGCAGGCCATGTAGACGAAGGAGAAATTTATGAGCAGGCCGCTGTGCGTGAGTTAAAAGAAGAATTGGGAATAGAACGTAATGCGGCAGATTTGACGTTTATTGTAAAGAAACGTATTTGTGATCTTCAAACACAAAAACCAAAGCATTTTCATAGTATTTATACAATCACATATGATGGTGAAATTTATCCGGATGCTTCAGAAATATCTGAATTGCGTTGGTTTGGAAAAGAAGAGCTGTTGGATGAACTGCACAATAATAAGGAAGAATATATCTATACTTTCTTAGATGATGTTATCCCACTGCTATAAAAAACGGCTCTAAGATGAGCCGTTTTT
>QKJH01000096.1 GCA_003250865.1 Alphaproteobacteria bacterium
CTGATTACTAATAAGCCATAAGGGTATAGTGTGAATAACGTTTCGACACAGAATAAGCAAAGCGGAATCATGTTCCATAACGGCAAAAAATATGCCGTTGGTCTGATGTGGTTGACGGCCACTTCTGACGATGCAAAAACTCTTGTGCGCGAACGTGCTAAAAAAGCCAAAGCTGATTACTATTGTATCCGTTCCGGTGCCGCAACCCAACATGGTTTAGGTTCTCTTAAAAAAGGACATCGTGTTAACCAATCGGTGGCTGCTGCCATGGTTGCAGACGTGCTTGTCGGGGATTGGCATGGCGTATTTCGTACGGATAACGGCTGGTGGTATGTTAAGGTTCACTCGGATGTTATTGCGCCCGACGGGGATGTTTTCTTTGAGTCTGAGGAAGACGCCTATAACCATTTCATGACAAATCACGAGGGTCGTGTGTGGGCACATGCCTATGCTCCGGTTGAGTGGGATGTTCCGAATATCACAAAGCATCTGACATTGGAAGAAGTGCTGGATAACATTCCCGCGCCACGTCTTATTGCGGCTAACATGGATGCACAATTTGGCGGCACAAAAAACAAAAATGTTGCTATTATAACGTTTTTGTTGGTTGTTACGCTCAGTCTGGCTGTTTTGTTGGGGCCTACATTGTGGAGAATTGCGTTCCCTGCCCCTCCTGTGAAAGTGCAAAGGCCTGTTACACAAAAAACAAAAAAACCGGAAACAACTCTACAGCTTCCCGGTGAGTTGAATGAGTTGCCAACCCTTCAAGCCCCCGACCCCGATGTTTTCAAGGCAATTAAACCAAGTGCCTTTGTGCTCGCCTGTGGTGAAACCTCGGCTCAGTTGGTAAAAGCCATTGCCGGTTGGAGTCTTGTCGGAATTGAATGCAACAGCAAGGCTGTTCAGGTTAAATGGCAGGAAAACAAAGGAACATTGAATAACGTGCGTGAAGCCGTTGGCGATTTGTTGCAAAAGGGCGCTTCAATGAATCTGAATAAGAAGGATTTGACGCTAAGTCTACCTTTGCCGACATTGCCGGATTATGAACAAAACAACTTTTTGAATACGGCATCTGCTGTTTTGCTGCTGGAAAGTCGCTTTTTGAATGTCGGAGGTTTGAAAATCGAACCGGTAACGCCGCCACCGCCACCGCCACCGACAGATTACCAAAAGCGGAAAGGTCTTATTCCCAAGCAACAACCGCCATATTTGAATATTGCCGTTTCCAGTAACCTTTCACCGAAGGTGCTTGGGAATTATTTTGATGTAAAAGGTCTGCAACTATTGTCAATCCAGTGGGATTTCCCGAGTTCTGTGTGGGTCTATGAAGCAAAAATGATTGTGGATGATAAAAAGCAATAATTAATAAAATATGCGTAGAATGAACGAGGTTCGGGTTTTTAAAGATGGAAAAAACAATGTTTGTACTGAAGAAAAACGTCATTTTTTGCGGCATGTTAGGAGCGTTGGCGTTAATGTTCTGCACAGCGCCTGTATTGGCACAGGATGTGTTGTGTCCTGAACCGTCCAATATTGCCACCACAGCGCCGGCCGATTTGGCGCAGGTGCAAAGCGATATTGACAGACTGGCTCTTTGTGTCGAGCGCGCAAAATTATTGTCAGAGTTGGACAAAAGTATTGATGACCGTGAAAAAGATTCCAAAAGCAACAGCATGCTAGATGCCCTACAGCCGCTTACTCCGCAGGCTTCTGATGTTTCTCGTGTGATGCAACAGCAGAATTTGGGTATTGCGCCTGTACCTGTAGCGCAGCCGTTTACGCAAGACACTGCACAAGATGAAGAGCCTGCGGCAGAAGAGGCGGTACCCGAATGGAAAATTCGTAGAATTTGGGGAGCGCGCGGCAATACAAAAGCACAACTGGTAAAAGATAACGGTATTGTAGCTACGGTTGTTAAAAATGATGTTCTCCCAGACGGCTATGTGGTTGTCGAGCTATCGACTATCGGCGTAACGGTACGTAAAAAAGGCAAGTCAAAAGAACTGGAGTGGTCTGTAGCACAGACAGAGGAACAACAATAAATGAAAAGCCTCATTTCAAAATCGTCAACGGAAAAATGGGATCCGGCTTTGCCTTTGACCATGGAAGGCGGGCCATTTGATCGTGGACCCGGATTGCGCAGTATTGCTGCCTTTTATTCCGATGGGCGCATGCTGGTGTCTAAATCCCACTTGAATAATCCAGAGATTTTGTCGCTCGCTGCCGAGGCCGAGATGGAGGGTTATCCCGCCGCGCAGGTTGAGCCCGTTGATATTTCGGTTATTACCCAGTGTTACATGGCTGCCGCAAGTACAGTCATGTCCGTGCGTGATGATGCGCGAATGCGCCGCGAAGTGGTAGATTTGGTCGGAAAGCTGGCTAAACGGCGCGCCTCGGATATTCACATTGTCGTAGGTGAAGGCTCAACTCAGGTCAGAGCGCGTATTGACGGTTTGATGGAGCATGTTTCCGAATGGCCACCTGAATATGGTCACAGCTTTTGTGCCGCGGCTTTTGCCATGGCGGATGCCTCGGATGTGAACTATCAACCGTATGAATATCAGGCTGCCCGTGTATCAAACCGGAATGATTTACGCCTTCCCGAGGGGGTTATTTCCTTACGTTTACAATTTAACCCGACGACTTACGGCGGACGTGCTTTGATTATCCGTCTTCTATACAGTGCAAGTGAAAAGGATTCGGGGGATATTTCCCAATTGGGCTTTTCACCCGAACAGATTGAGGACTTTGAGTATTTACGCGCTAAGCCCTATGGTATCAACATTGTTGCAGGTCCAACAGGTCATGGTAAGTCGACAACACTGACACGTAACATTCAGGCTATTTTGCAAGAAAATAATTTCAATATTGCTGTCTTTACGGTGGAAGATCCGCCGGAATATCCTATCCCCGGGGCGGTACAGATGCCGGTGGTCAACGCTTCATCGACCGAAGAACGTTCCGAAGCTTTTACCAAGGCCATTGCCGCATCTTTGCGTTCAAACCCTGACCGTATCATGATTGGTGAGATTCGTGATGGTGCATCGGCCAAGCTGGCCTTCGAAGCGGCCATGACTGGTCACCAAGTATGGACAACACTTCACTCGAACGATGCTATCACTATCCCGTTCCGTATGCGCGATTTGAGCGTAGAAGACTATAAACTGACAGATCCGACCCTGTTGACGGGCATGATATCCCAGCGTTTGGTTCGTAAATTGTGTAAAAACTGTTGTCGTCCGGTCATCGATGGGGACGAAATACCTTATGGTTTGATGGGACGTCTGGATGAAGCTGGCGTAACGGTTGAATCGATGCGTTTGCGCAATCCTTTGGGGTGCGAAGTTTGCGGTAAAGGCAACGGTTATGCCGGTCGTGGCGTTGTGGCTGAAATCATTCTTCCTGATGAAGGGTTTATGGAGTGGGTACGCAAAAACAACAAGGCCGAGGCTGAAAATTACTGGCTTAGCCAACTGGGCGGGCGCAACATGACAGAACACATGCTTGACCGCGTTTCTATAGGAGACGTTGATCCGAATGATGCCGAAAAAATCGTGGGTCAGCTCGTTCGTCCCAAGAGGGTATAGTGCCCATGCGTGAAGCTTTATTTAAATTACAGCTTAAAATGACTATGGGGGCAAAAAAGCGGGAACGTTTGTACCGTAAGCTTGCTCAGTTGATGCATAACGGTGTGTCGCTTGACCGCTCTTTGGCACAGCTCCATTATCTTGAAAGCAAGGGAAAAAGGGAAAACGCCAAGGCAAAGGTCTACCGTCGTTGGCGTAACAGTTTGAATAACGGTGTTAATTTTGGTGCTTGCATCGCCCCATACGTACCGCCTTCCGAGGCTATGTTGATTGAAACAGGCAGTGAGTCAGGCTTTTTGGAAAAAGCACTGGTCAATGCGGCTAATGCCGTAGGACAGCAAAAGCGTGTCAAAAATGCCATTGTCAGCAGTGCATCCTATCCGGTCGTTCTGTTGTTGATGTTGATGGCCGCATTAACATTGGCTTCATACCGCATTATTCCTGCTTTTGAGGAGGTTCTACCCTCTTCGCAGTGGCAGGGGATGGCCTATAATGTTGCGAAGCTTTGCGCCATGATTCGTGAAAACGGCCTGTTGATGATTATGAGTGTTGTTGCATTTTTTGTTCTTGTTGGTTGGTCAATGCCGCGTTGGACGGGGCGTACCCGCAAATTTGTTGAAAAAATTGTCCCTTGGAATATCTATCGGATGTGGCAAGGTTCATCTTTTTTGTTATCTGTGGCTTCCTTGATGACGGCGGGTGTAAAAATCGACAGTAACTCCTTAAGAAAACTAGGGAAAAATGCATCGCCATATCTCATGGAACGGATTAATGCCATTGCCCATCAGGCATCATCCGGCCTCAATTTAGGAGAGGCACTGGATCAGGCGGGTCATGGTTTTCCGGATGAAGAAATTATTGCCGACATTCGCGTTTACGCAACGTTAAAAGGTTTCGAGGATAATCTTATATCGATAACCGCGGAATGGGTTAACGACGTTGAAGAAAAAGTTAAGGCCGCTATGAAAATATTAAACTTTATAGCGTTATTCTTAATAGCGACAACGATCGGTATGCTTATTTCGGCGTTGTTCAATGTAATGCAACAAATACAATCGTCGGCTTCGATGTAACAGTTATGACAACTAAAATGACTATGGAAGGGAAATTAGGAATGAAAAAAGTAAAAAAAGAATCAGGTTTTACACTGCTGGAGTTATTGCTGGTGGTGGGCGTAGGTGCGTTATTGATTATCGGTGGTATCGCAACATACCGTATGGTTGTTGAAGGAAACCGTGTTAATGACTCCATCCGTATTTTGACAACAATCAAACAGGAAACACAGCAATTGTACCAAGGCCAAAACAACTATGGTGCCGCTGGTGCTGATTTGACTGTCATCTTGCAAAATATCAAAGCATTGCCGAACAGCTTGCTGCACCCGTTTAATGATGCTATTACGGTAACGGTTTCCGGTGATCCTACCCATTTTGAAGTAGAATTTGCCAATGTACCGTCCAGTGCTTGTAACAAATTGGCTAAATCGATGTTGGAACCAACAGACGTAGAACAAATCTCCGTCGGAGGCGCTGTTGTTTTGGATAATACGGCCTTGTCTGATCCGGCTACCGATTTTGTTGGTGCAATCAATCCGGCTTGCGGTACCAATACATGGCAAAACATTACTTGGGAATTCCGCTAAGCAATGGATTTGCTGACAAGCAATAACCTATCAATTCCTGCCGTCGCCGCGCTATGTGTGGCGGCGGTAGTGCTTTTATGGATGACTTATACTGATTATCGGCATTTTTTATTGCCGGATAAGGGCAATATCGTGCTGGCTGTCTCAGGGTTGGCATTTCATGCCTTAACGGGCTTTATTTTCCAATCACCCGTTTCCATGCTGGTTGGTGCCATCGCCGGTGCCATGATTTTTATTTTCTCACGCTGGTATGGCCTAAAAGTCAAAAAAATTGACGGTGTGGGTCTGGGTGACATTAAATTTGCCGCTGCTGCCGGATTGTGGCTGGGGGCATTTGGGGTTAGCCTGATGGTTTTATCCTCGGCCATTATACTTTTAATTATCGGGTCGGGACTGGTCATTGTTAAAAAGAAGGATTTTCGCAAGCTTTACCTGCCTTTCGGTGCCGTGGCCTGCCCGGTCACACTGGTGTTGTTGGTTGTAGATATCCTTTTTGTCCGTTTATCCATGGTTTTTGGCTAAAATTATCAAAAAATTTACGTAAAAAACGTACAATAAAACAAGGTAATAACAATGTTTTATGGGAGAACTGCTGTGATTCGTAAACAGCAGGTGGTGTTTAATGGAAAATAGAAATTCGGAAAAAGGCTATCTTTTGATACTTGTTTCCTTCGTTGCTATTGTTATAGCTTCGTTGTTTCTATCCATTACCTACTACTATACCCGTATTATCAAGCAAAACCATTTTTATGCGTTTGGCCAAGAGTTGGCACAAATTGCCAATGCGGCGCATTATTATGCACAGTGGCAACAAATGAACAAAAATCAGGCATGGGGCTTTGATTATGAAGCTGCCCCGCTAGCCTCGGTGGACATTCCCATCGCAACCTTACAGGCGGATAATTTCTTGCCGGCAACACTCAACCCCTTTCCGATAAAAGCCGGCACGGCAACGGTAACAATACGAGGTACTTTGGGGCCTAAAAACATGTTGACGGCTGCCAGAGGCGCAACAGCATATTTGTTTGTAAATTTTAATTATCCGGCCGGACGTACGCCGTCACCGTCGGATATGAATGCCCTAATTGCCGGTGCGTCGGGTGAAGGATTGCTGGTAGGCGTTCCCAAGAGCCCTAAATTGTTCGGGTATGCTTCGGATATGGCTTCTTCGGTCAATGATTCACAACGCGAAGATTGTGCCACGGATACGGGGGCTATGGTCAAAGGATGGGTAACATGGGGGGATGGCCCCTATGACTGTATGAGTAATACGGACATCAATCTTGTATTCGGCGGTGGTACGGCCAACAGCATGCAATATTATGATTTCATTATCCCCACCTGGACGGTGGCACAGTCAAAACAGGATATTCGCGCCGTGTATCGATTAAAACAACCCGGATTGCCGATGGTGCAGACAATGCAGACCGATGTTGATATGGCAGCCAATAACATTGGTGATGGTACGGGCGTTGATCCGGTGACCGGTAAGGATGTACTGGAAATACAAACTGATTTCATGACAACGGTTGATGCGAATGTTGGTGGAGAGCTATATGTAGCTGATAGTGCTGCAACCGGTTCCGGCCTTGACGGCGATGTAGAAGTTGTCAATACAAGTGACCCCAATAGCGGTAATCTCAGCTTTTCTGACGAAGCGGGTGCAGTGGCGATGACTGCCGCTAATGCTGATCCGGATATAGTTAATGTTCCGACCCTTTCTGTTGGCGAGGACATGTTTGTTTCGGCCGCCGGAGCAACCGAAGGCAATATAGGATCGCAAAGTGTTTTTAAGGTTGATAACACACTGATAACGAATAAAGGGCCAACGGGTGGTGTGGCCGACATGACAATTTCGGGTGAACAATCAGGTAAACCGCAAGGCATTTCATCGAATGAATTGGTAATGAATGTAACAGATGGCGGGTATTCCAATACGGTTGAAATTGAAGAAATGAATGCGGCAGATAGCGCTTCAATTACCGTTGACCCCAAACCTTCGGGTGGTGGCGGTAATATGATTGCCGGTAATATTGATTTTACAACCAACAGGCTTGTTGGGCGTGAGATGGGCGCGCCTAATGTTAGTGTCCAGAATAACCTGGTGGTCAATGGCGATTTGACGGCGGTCTCGCTGGATGTTGGAAACAGCCGAATATCAGGAATCAGTGATATGGGGGTTAGCCAGTGTTATGGTGCTTGCCCTGATATTGATGACCCGCCGCCCGATGAACCTTTTGAATAACAGGATGGATACAAGATGAAAATACATACACGCCAATCCGGTTTTACATTGTTGGAGCTGCTCCTTGTCGTCGGGATAAGTGCGGTATTGCTGCTTGGTATGGTCAAGGTCAGCGACTTGTGGGTGTCGGCTATGAAAGCCGAACAGGCCGGCCAGCACATCGAAATGGTACGTCGTGCTGCGGATGAGTTTCTTCATAGTCAAAGCCCTGATTTCTTAATTGCTAATGCGGGCGATATAACCAACCTTACAGAATTTACAGACTTTCTGCCAAATCGCGGCGATAGTTTAACAAGCCCTCTTGGTATCAACCGTACAACGAATGTTCGTATGATTTTTAATAACGCCGGTGGCACTCCGAAATTCGAGGTGTTTATCAATACAATTGGTCCACCAATACCCAACAAACTTCTTGTTTCCGCGGCCAATGCCGTCGGTGCATTCGGCGGTATGATTTCAAATATCTTTCCGGGCGGCACAACAGCAAGAAGTCCGTATGGCACATGGGATTTACCTCCGGGATCTTTTCTTGTTGACCCCAGCGATGTTGATAATGATGGCGGGCAACTTGCTGCCTATTATGCCGTAACGTCACAGGATATTTTTGGTCCCTATCTTTATCGGATGGAGGTCGGCGGTGACCCCATATACAATACCATGGATGCCGATTTATTGATGAACGGCAACAGTATTATCGGCGCAAATCAAGTCTGGTCTCAGGTAATGAATGTGACGAGCGATGCAACGGTTACCGGAACATTGATAGGAACAAATGCCACATTTGATGGTGATTTGACGATAAACGGCCCGACATTGACGATTGCCGGTAATGCCCAGATTGACGGAACGCTGGATGTTCAAAACAATGCAACAATAACAGGCATTGCCGCGGTTGACCGTTTGGATGCCATGACAGCGACAACCGGAACAATCAATGCGGGTGAAGTGGATGTTGAAACGCTCAATCTTTCCAGCAATGCTCTGGTTCAGGCCGAGGCGTTCGCTATCAGCACTGCCGTATCCGGAATAAGAGTCAGCGGAACATTGGAATCGCGTAACATTACATCCGATTTGGCAACTGTTAACGATGCGCTCTATACCGGGGACTTAGAAGTTGTCGGTGGTGGTGCCAGCGTATCGGGTAATGTTGATTTGGGGGGCACGGTTCGGGCTCTTGATATGGTTGTAAATCGATGTTTGACACTTAACGGAACAGGGTACGGAGATTGTTTCTAATTATTCCCGCCATGGTAACCAATTTTAAGTCTTTTACGTGTAAAAAAGCGGTATGAGAATTAAAATAATTATTACTGCCGTATTTCTTTTGGTACTTGCTACACCTGCTTTGGTGTGGGCGCAGGATATATTCAACCAGTCTTCTGATGCTGATGCGGCAGCCGGTATAGCGGTTAAATTACCGGAAATTGAATTTGGGCGGCAAAATGAGTTTTTTTCCACATTGCTGACATTACAAAAACAAAATGCACTCATTAAAAAGCTGATTAATCGTGAAAAGGAAATCTCACAGATTTCGAAATATTACGACACTATGGGGCTCGATTTTACAGCTCCGCCACCAAACCGTGATTTGTGTGAACAAATTCCTGCCAACAAAGTATGCCATTTCTATTACAAGGGGAT
>QKJH01000133.1 GCA_003250865.1 Alphaproteobacteria bacterium
TGGTGTTTCCAAGGATAGCGAGAAAAGCCATCGCAATTTTAAAGAAAAATATGGTTTGAATTTTCCTTTGATTGCCGATACAGATACCACACTTTGTCAGGCGTATGGTGTGTGGCAAGAGAAAAAGAATTACGGCAAAACCTATATGGGTATCCAGCGTTCGACCTTTTTAATTGATGAAAAAGGTAAAATTGCCCATGTTTGGAACAATGTAAAAGTGAACGGGCATGTGGACGAAATCCTGTCAAAACTGGCCTGATGCCTGAAAAAACGCAATGCATTTGAATTAAACTGAATCGTTTTTTATCAGAAAATTAACAGCACCGGGCGTAAACTGAAAATTGGAGGAGTAGGATTATCACAATAATCCCGCCGTTAGAGCATTTTTAAGAACAAACTCTTAAAAATGTGTTTTACCGTGTGTACGAAGAGGTTTGGATGATTTGCAGCTTGGTAAAGCGTTGGAAAAAGAACAAAGACGGCGCGGTAACCGTTGAATTCGGGTTGATTTTCATACCGTTTATTTTGCTGGTGCTTGGAATCATTGAGTTGGCATTAATGTTTACAGCAGCCACCATGCTTGAGGGCGGAACGCATGCCGCCGCCCGTGTTCTGCGTACCGGACAGGCACAGGAAAGCGGTGATGCGTTGACTTTTTTTCAAAATACTTTGTGTGGACAGCTCATGGGCTTGGTGGATTGTAACGGTGTACAACACGAAGTTCTGTTGTCTTTTGATGGAAGTTTTACATCGATGGATTTTGAGCCGCAGTTTGATGAAGATGGTAATATGATTTCGCGCGGTTTTGACCCCGGGCAGGAAAATAGTGCGATTATCGTGCGGACAACATACCGCTATCAATTTATTACCCCTGTAATCGGAACATTGGTATCCGGTCGTGCGGACAACTCGGTAACATTGATGTCAACCGTAGCCCTAAGGAACGAACCCTATGATTTTTAACGGGTTAAAATATTTTTGGAAGGACAATAAGGGACTGGCAGCTGTCGAGGTATCGCTTGTATTGCCGGTTTTGCTGACGATATTGTTGGGAATGGTTGATCTGGGGCATGGCATGATGGTCAAAAAGAAAGCCATTGGGGCCGCACAAATGGTTGGTGATTTACTTACCCGTACGGCAACGGTAACCCAAGGTGATATTAACGATGCCATATTGGCCGGAAGTTTAGCTATTGCCCCTTACCCATCGTCTAATTACGGGATTGATATTGCATCAATGCAATTTGTCGGCGATCAGGCTACACCCGAAGTTCTATGGCGCGAAACCTATAATACCTCGCCCAATGATAGCGTTGAGGAATATGTGGATGGGCTGGGTGTCAAAGGCGATGGTGTAATGGTTGTTACGGTCAATTATGATTTTGAACCATATTTTACAGGATTTATCATGGATCGCTTTACCTTTAGCGAAGTATCGTTTACGCGCGGGCGTCGCGCTGCAGTGGTAAGGAAGGAATGACAACAATGCAAAGCATAAAAAAAGGCTCTGTTGTAATGCGCTTTATCGGCAATAGGCATGCCGCGGTTGCCGCCATTTTTGGTTTGTTGATACCGGTTGTTATTACTGCGGCTGGAATGGGCGTTGACTTGACCAAAGCCTATATGGTGCGGGATCAGCTTGCGCGTGCTTTGGATGCATCCGCTTTGGCGGCGGCTTCGGCTAGCTCGGATGAACAGGGAATTAAGGATAAATTCCATCAGTTTTTTGACAAGAACTTTGATGCCCAAAGCATGGGTGTTTCACAAAATATTGATATTGTTGTAACCGATGACTTGGTTACGGTTCGTGCCGAAGCTGTTGTGCCGACCAGTTTGATGTATGTTGCTGGATTTAAGGAAGTAACCGTTGCGGCCTACACCGAGGTCAAGCGTGAGGTACGCGGCATTGAAGTTGGATTGGTTCTTGATGTTACCGGTTCAATGGGATCATATGGCAGAATTGATACTTTGAAAACAGCGGCAAACAATTTTATTGATATTCTCTATGAGGGTGCTGGCGATAATCCCGAAGGTGTTAAAATCGCTATTATCCCGTATGCCACAACGGTGAATGTCGGACCATACGGACTGGGCAAGGATCCTGATGGTTTTGCTTATGGCACGCCTTTTGTTAATGATTATCAGCATTTGACTTTTAATCAGGGCTCAAAATATGCGTGGTGGGGGTGTGTTTTAGCACAGCCCTATCCGGATGATACCGAAGATGCCGATAGCACATGGCGTTGGGATGCTTATGACGCATCGGATTATCCGCGTAAATATCCGTATGACAAAAACTATAATTGTAATAAATCCTATATTTTGCCGCTTAGTTCGAACCAGGACGCCATGCATGCTAAAATTAATTCGTTATATGCTAACGGATACACTCTTGGGAACATTGGCATGGTGTGGGGTTACCGCGTGTTATCGCCGGACGAACCTTTTACAGAAGGTGCTGCCTGGGATGATTCGGATTGGAAAAAAATTGTTATTATGATGACAGACGGTAATAATACTATGACAGACTATACGGCATACGGCAGTCGTTATTATGATCATAATCTGGGCGTATGGGATTTGAATAACCGTATGGGTGAAGTATGCGAAAATATGAAGCAGGATGGCATTATCATTTATACGGTTACATTTGACCAAAGTATCAACCAGACTACAAAAGATATTTTTGAAGATTGTGCTACCGATTCTTCAAAATATTATGATGCTCCGACTCAAAGCGAACTTATCGAGGTATTTGAAAAAATTTCCCGTGAGTTGGCAAATCTGCATATTCAGCAATAGAAAATGTATTCATATTCTTCTTATACGGTTGGCTTTTTAAACAGTAAAAAAGCCAACCGTGTCAGGAAGTTATTGTGCAATGCATATATTTTTATGAAAATTTTAATCTGATTTATTATTAACCTATTGTTTTTTAATGGATTTACATTTGTTATTTTAACTTCGTCTTAAGACTTATGGCGTTAATATGACAGTTAGAGCCTGTGAGGAGTCTCTGTTTTTATTTATGCTATTTTTTTAACACGTTCCTTTGGAGGAGAGTATTATGATCGCAAAACTTTGTGCGTTTTTTCAATCACGTGACGGTGCTACAGCTATTGAATACGGCTTGATTGCCGCTGCTGTTTCTGTTGCTATTGCTGCTACGGTATTTACCTTTGGTGACGAACTGACACAATTGTTCGGTAACTTGGGTGGATTGCTTAGCGATGCAAATGATCAGCTTGAAGCTGGCGCTACAACACCGTAATAAGCTATTTTGCAAATCTAATTAACAAAAAACCCGCTTTTAGTGTATGACAGGAATGTTATCGTGAAAGCGGGTTTTTTAGCGAACTAACCCTGCCATTATTGTGTGAGAAGTCTATGTCGATTATAGGAATTATATGTTTGCTTTTGGCATTATGTACTGGAATCTGGGCGGCTTACCGTGACGTAACTACGATGTTGATTCCCAACCGCTGTAGTGTTTTCATTGCAATCTTGTGGTTGGTTGCTGCGGTAACCAGTTATGAAGTGGCCATTCCTTTGGTCGGACACCTAATCACAGGTGGAATTCTGTTTGCGGTAGCTGTGCTTTTCTATGGGTTGCGCATCTGGGGTGGGGGTGATGCCAAACTGCTTGCCGGATTCGGATTCTGGTTTTCGTTGCACCAGGCTGTTGGCTTCATTTTTTGGATGACGGTTATTGGCGGAGTTTTAGCCGTGATAACCCTTATTTTGCGCAAACGCATTGATACTATGGGTTTTGTTAAAAACTTGAATGAAAAACACTGGCTGCAACAGCTAAAACAGGGGAAAGCAGCCATTCCGTACGGTATAGCCATAACGGGTTCAGCCATTTTAAATATGATGTTGGCTGCGTTTTAAGGGATATAGGCGCTTGAAAAAAGCGTAAAATACACATGAATTGAATGTTTATTAACCTATCTGAGCCATTATAGGACGGTGAATTTCTGTGCCTGTGCCATGGTTCCATGGGTTTTAAAAGGGCCAGCCGAGAGTGAAAGTAGAGAAGAACAATGAACAAGACTACGGTTTTTGTGTTAATTGGTGCTTTTATAGCTGCATTTCTGGTTGCGGTGGTTGTCAGTATGGCGGTTTCAAATAAATCGCCCAAAACTCAGGCTGTTGTTGAAACGCCGGTCACCGAGGTATTGCTGGCGGCCAAGAACCTGCCTATTGGAACAACATTGGCGGATAATTCGGTGCGTTGGCAGCCCTGGCCGGAAGAAAAAATCCCTGAAAATGCCGTGGTAAAAGGCAAAAAAGAAGCTGAGGGCATTATTGGTCGCAAGGTTCGCCGTGCGATTTTAAAAGATGAAGTAATCACCCCGGCGGCACTGATACCGGAAGCAACGGGTGGCTACATGGCTGCCGCGCTGGATGATGGCATGCGCGCTGTTTCAATCGATGTTAAGGCAAGTTCATCTGTGGCCGGTTTCGTTACGCCGGGTGACCATGTTGATGTTCTGGTGGTTTACCGCGTAAAGGTGCGCACCAATAATCCGCAGGCGTTACAGCGGCAGGTTATCAGTAATGCCACCGAGACGGTTTTATCCAATGTTCGAGTATTGGCCGTTGATCAGCGTTCTGACTCAACATCCGGAGATAAAGTTGCGGTCGGTAAAACCGTAACATTGGAAGTTACGCCCAAGCAGGCTGAGGCGTTGGCTACGGCAGAAGCTATGGGTGATTTGCGTCTTGCCTTGCGTCAGATGGGCGATGATAAATCCTTCAATTCAGGGGGGACAACGGATGTATCCATCAGCGATACGCTACAAAAAGCAGTAAGCGGCGGTGATGGCGGAGTTGGTCTATCCGAAGGTACGGTTAGAATCTATAGCGGTTCAGGAATGGAAGAAGTGCCCATGCGCGGCAGCAGCAAACCCGCAACAGATGGCAAAAAAGAAGAAGAGGAAGGTGAAGAATGACAAACCGTGTATTATTCTTTATTACCGGTCTTCTGGTCTTAATCCTGTGTGTGTTATCCTTGCCGCATGACGCGTTGGCGAGCTTTTACAAAATACCGGTTAATCTAACCGTGGGTAAGTCAGAAACCATTGAAGTGAAGTCACAAGTAGCCAATGTTCTGGTATCTGATCCAAATGTGGCCGATATTGGTGCTTTAAGCCCTAGCAAATTCTATGTTGTCGGCAAAGGTGTGGGCGATACCAATATTTTGTTGTTTGATGGGAAAAGCGAGCCCGTTGCAACATTGGATATTAATGTCAAGGTTGATGAGGCCAATTTACAACGTACATTGAAAGAATTTTTTCCCGAAGAAAACATTGTTCCTAAAACCATCAACAAGAATATTGTGCTGACGGGCAATGTCTCCGACCCCGGCAAGGCCGGACAAATTCGCGATATTGCCGGACGGTTTGCCGGACAGAATGAATCGATTGTCGATATGATGACCGTGGATGGTCAACAGCAGGTTTTGCTGAAAGTCAAAATAGTGGAAGTTCAACGCTCTCTATTGAAAGAACTCGGATTGGAATTTAACGGCACCAGCCTGTCGTCCGGTAATTTCAGCGGCTCTTTTGCAAGTTCAGCCAACAATATCTTTACCACCACTCCTTATATGGGCGGTGCTTTGGCGTGGCAAACGGCCAGTCGAGGACCTATAACGGCTGTGTTGGAAGCTTTGGAAAACAAGAACCTTGTCACCACTCTTGCCGAACCGAACTTAACCACCGTATCGGGTAAAACAGCCAGTTTTCTTGCTGGGGGCGAATATCCAATACCGGTCAGCAACAGCAATAACCAGTTGGGCATTGAATTCAAGCAGTTTGGTGTGGGGTTGGGCTTTACCCCTGTTGTCACTTCGAACGACCGCATCAGCATGAATTTACAAACAGAAGTGTCAGCATTATCCAATCAGGGTGAGTTGGAGTTAAACGGTGCCCGTATTCCATCCTTGACAGTACGACGCGCTGAAACGGTTGTTGAATTGCCGTCAGGCGGTACGTTAATGATAGCCGGTCTTATCCAATCGGATGCTGCCAATACTATGAATACGCTGCCAGGTATTAGTCAGATTCCTATATTGGGAGCCTTGCTTTCGTCGCAATCCTTTCAACGTAATGAGTCCGAATTGCTGGTGCTTATTACGGCGTATACGGTTGCTCCGACAATCGCTCCGGATGCTGATATTGAACGCACGGCAACCCTGACGGACAAAAACGACATTATGCTGCCATTGGATATCAGTTTCAAAAAATCGGTTGAAACCGTTCACGGCAGTCAGGATATTGGAACCGGTACGGGTTACCTTTTGGATTAAACGCCGGATAACGTAAAAGGTGAAGAGGTAATAAAAATGCTATACCGCCAGTCTATAAAAATAGGACTTTTAATGCTTGCTTGCCTTGCGGGTCAAGCGTGCCAGAGTTCATCTTTCAACCCCATGAATATGGAGTTTGAAACAGCGCGTTTGGAAGAAAAGCCAAGCTTTACCGTGTCTAATGTTCATAAATCATGGGCGGTTGCCGATGAAGGAATCTCTCCAGCTGCCGATTTGGCAAAAGATTATACAGAAAATGGCCAAGGCGATATGCTTCTTTTGGTTACATACGAAGGCATGTCCTGTCCAAAGCTGGATAAGGCCAACCGCGAAGCCGCAACACAGCAAGCCAGAACAATTGATTCTATTTTAAAAGCGAATGGTGTGGCTCAGGCCGATGTTCGTGTAGCTCCTGTCAGCAAAGAAAAAGCGGGTTTGGCCGTTGTTTCTTATGATGCAATATTGCTAACGCAACCAAACGATTGTCTAGAGAACCCGTTTGGGGATGTTGATTCTACGATGGCCAATGGCGATAAATATAAATTCGGTTGTGAACGCGCCCGGCTGATGTCTCAGATGGTATCGCGCAAAAAAGATATGTTGGGCAATACACATATGTCAGCCACGCCGTCCGCTCCAATGGGTGCGGCAATCGAGGCCTATAATAGCGGGGAATCAGTTGGACAAGGTGATTTGAATGTTATCACCAGTGAAATCGGGCAATAACTGAAAATACACACAGGATAACACACGTAAGAATGAGTAAACAGACAGGCATATTATTACCACGTTCGGCAATTCATTTTTTTGTCAGCGACAAGGCAACCGAAAAAATGGCTAGCGAGCTTGAGCTTGATTGGCGGTTTTCTCGTATTGGCGTGGATGTAATGGAAGGTAATGTCAGCGAAGCTATAGCCTTTTATCAGGATAAACCATCACCGGATTTGTTGATTATAGAAACGGAAACAATCGATAAGAGCTTTACAGACATGCTGGATGATTTGGCTGGCGTTTGTATGGCTCATACCAGTGTTATTTTTATCGGACCAGTCAATGATATTCCGCTATATCGGAAGTTGATAGACATGGGTGTTACCGATTATGTTGTACGGCCGATTAAGACCGAAGACATGATAACGATTATTGCCAATACATTGATAGACAAACTGGGTACATCGGAAAGCCGCTTTATCCCCGTTTTGGGTGCCAAAGGCGGTGTGGGCACATCGGCTATAGCCGAATTGATGGGCTTCTTGATGGCAGACAAAGTTAAGGAAAAAACCGTTTTAATGGATGGCGCCGGCGGTTGGGGAGCTTTGCGGATTTCCTTTGGTATAAACCCGGTGATGCAACAGGTTGAAGCCGTTGGTGTTGCCACAAACAGTACACAGGAAGAAGTTGAACAATTACTTTATCCTGTATCTGAACGTTTGAAAGTGATGGCATGTGGAGGTGATCCGCTATTGGGTGTTACCATGAATGGCGTTGAAATGGAGGCGTTGGTCAACCGCTTTATGCGCACTAATCCTGTGGTAATTGCCGATTTATCCAACGCACAATCCGAAGCCAAATATATTGCCATAGCCAGAGCGCATCATATTGTCCTTGTTACAACTCCGTTTGTAACCTCATTACGAAACTCGCGCCGTATTATTAAGGAGATAACCGATTTGCGGGGCGGCAGCGGTTCAATACCCGTATCGCTTGTTGTCAATATGCAAGGTGCAGCACCGGGCGCTGAAGTTCCCGTAAAAGATATTGAAGAAACATTGGGAATAAAGCCAACAGCCATCATCCCGTTCAATCCAAAGCTGTTCAACAGTATAATAGCCGGTGATAAAAAACTCATTCAGACTAAAGATGGTGTAAAGATTCTGGAATCTCTTAATCCTATTGCTAAGGCAATTTGGGGAGATTACGAACAAAGAGGTAAAAATAGTAAATCTGCGGGCTCGGGTGGCCTGAACTCCTTGAAGGGGTTGTTCAAAAAGCCATAAAGGAAAAACCATGTTTGGAAAACGTGACGATATTCCTGAGGTCGATAAAAAGACAAAGGAAGAAACA
The DNA here is from genome assembly GCA_003250865.1 of Alphaproteobacteria bacterium. Taxonomy (GTDB): domain Bacteria; phylum Pseudomonadota; class Alphaproteobacteria; order Micavibrionales; family SZUA-601; genus SZUA-601. Next base: position 8,375 of record QKJH01000133.1, read on the forward strand.
AAAAATAAAGCCAAGTCGATAGAATCGGTTTCTGCGGACGATGATGATGTGCCGCCGCCGATTGGTGTTAGCGTTAAGGACTTGAAAGACAATGTTGAAAAAGGTGTAGGCCCCGAAGAAGTCAAAAACATAGCGTCGGTGGTCAAAGCACTACAGACAGATGATTCCGGAAACGAAAAAATTAAGTCGACAAAATTTGATTCCTTGCAAAAAGATAAACTGCAAAATGCTCGCCGCCGTATTTGGATGGATTTGCGCGATGGTATCGATTTGAAATCGCTTTCCCGCATGGATGAAGACGATGCCCGTGCAGAAATTCTTAGCGCGGTGGAAGAAATCGGACGATTTCGTAATCTGGGGTTAAAAGCGGCCGAGCTGCAATTAATTGCCAAAGAAGCAGCCGATGATATGTTGGGTTTTGGGCCATTGGAAAATCTTTTGGTGCGAGATGATATTGCGGACATCATGATTAATGATGCCAAAACCACTTATATCGAGGTGGACGGAAAAATTGAAAAAGCCAATATCGAATTTAATGATGATCAGCACCTGTTGGCCGTGTGTCAACGTATCGTCGGTGCCATCGGCAGGCGGGTTGATGAATCCAGTCCGATTTGTGATGCGCGCTTGCCAGACGGTT
>QKJH01000178.1 GCA_003250865.1 Alphaproteobacteria bacterium
ACGTTGATAAAGCTACTTCGGGAAGAACACATTCCTGCCCGCAAAATTGGCCGGGAATGGCGGTTCAGTCGGGAAGCCCTGCTTCACTGGCTGGCTTCCGGGGATTCCTTCAATTATGTCAATCAGAACGAACGATACATGATTTCTGAAGATGTACCCGGCACATCCGCCGCCTTGTTTGATAAAATCAGGGATACCCTAACTGTCTTACATGAGAATGATAGTAATATCAAGTTTCTATTAAGGGAACTGGACAGGGACATCACCATTCCACAGGAGGCCACACTCCGTATCAGCTATAAGCAGCAAAGGGAAGTTGAGAAGCTGGAATTTAAGATTTTTTGGGAACAACGCGAGGAATCCAAACTGGAAACCAATCAAAAATATGTCCCGCCGGGTAAGAGAACAGAATGAGCCGACAGACATGGAGCTAAACGAAAGGTTTTTTCCTATGCCAGAAAACGCGGCACTCGTGCTGCTCGGAATGTGTCCTGGAGATTGAGAAAAGGGAGCGTTGCATATGGAAACGAAAAGTGGACGGGGACTTACACCAGCCATTAAAGTCGTTATTTTATTCGGTGTTATCAGCCTGCTGGGGGACATGGTTTATGAAAGCGCTCGTGGTGCTAACAGCCAGTATTTCAATCTGCTGAGTATCACCGCAGCCCAGGTTGGCTTGGTGTTCGGCATTGGAGAGTTTCTTGGTTACTTTTTAAGGCTACTGGCCGGCGTCCTGTCAGACAAGAGCGGCAAACACTGGATTTTCATTTTTATTGGATATGGTATGCTGCTCGTTGTGCCGTTTATGGGCTTTACGATGAACTGGAATATTCTCGTCATCCTCATCCTGATGGAGCGGATCGGAAAATCGCTTCGCAATCCCGCAAAGGATACGGTATTGTCTGGGATTGCCGAAAACCAGGTGGGCATCGGGTTTGCCTTCGGCCTTCAGGAAGCTTTGGATCAGATTGGAGCCCTTTCCGGACCTCTGATTTTTACATTGGTTTTCTTCCTGACAGGTAAAAGCGAAATTGCGGAATATCAGTTAAGCTACAAACTGCTTTTCATTCCGTTTATCTTTCTGATGCTCTTTGTGATCTATGCCTACCGCAGCATCAAACGAAACAACTTGATCGCCGACATAAAAAAGAAGGAATTCTGTTCAGACCGGCTCGAACCAATCTTCTGGATATATACGGCTTTTACCTTTTTCTGCACCTTGGGGTTCGTCAATTTCAGTATCATAGGCTATCATCTGAAGGCAAATAATCTAATGTCGGATGGAAATATTACGCTGCTGTATGCGGGGGCTATGGCGGTGGACGCCGTGGCTGCGCTGCTTGTCGGTAAAGCGTATGATCATATGAAAAAGAAAAAGGAAATGAAAACGGGCGGTCTTGCCGTACTGATGGCTATTCCTTTTATTACACTGTTGCTGCCGTTCATGACCGTAAGCAACTCAATAGTGCTGATTATTATCGGTATGGTTATCTTCGGAATTGTAATGGGAACCCATGAAACCATCATGCGTTCGGCCATTGCGGATATTACGCCCTTTCATAAACGTGGAACCAGTTACGGTGTTTTCAACGCGGCCTACGGTCTGGCCTTATTGATCGGATCAGCATTGATGGGTTGGCTGTATGATCTGAATCAACCGGGGATCATTATTGCTTTCACCTGTGTTGCAGAAGTAGTTGCTATATTGCTGTATTTCAAAATGGTACATACCGTAAAAACGTGTGAGCGACAGATAGTCTGATTTATTACTACGATAAGGTTCATCCAAACAAAGAAAGCGGCAGACAAATCGATCCATTAGAGTTGTCTGCCGCTCATCGTTCTGTCCTTATTCCTTGTTTGAATCTTCACGCCGGCTTTTTCTTTTTTTCTTAAACCAAATCACAAGCCCAATTACGATAACAGCCATAACAGCGAGTGCTATGTATGAATAAACATCCGTATACTGCGTGATACGTTCCCATCCGGCTCCGGCAACCGCACCGAGATAAACTAAGGCAACATTCCAAATTGCGGTTCCAAAAGTTGTGTATAAAAGAAATGGGCCTTGACGCATATGCGCCATCCCTGCGGGAATGGAGATAAGGCTTCGGACAACGGGAATAAAGCGGCAGAAAAAGACGGTTAAAGTACCACGCCTGATGAACCAGCCCTCAGCCCGCTTCACGTCCTCTTTTTTCAGCCCCAAAATATGTCCCCATTTTCCGATGATCCTTTCCATTTTTTCTGTGGGTAGCAGCCGCCCAACACCATAAAGAATAATTGCGCCAACCACCGAACCAATGGTCGCAAACAATACGACCATCCAGATATTCATATTGGTATATGTGGTCATAAAGCCGCCGAAAGTCAAGATCAACTCAGAGGGGATTGGAGGAAATATATTTTCAATTGCAATGAGCAACGCAATACCGAGGTATCCAAACTGATTCATGAAGTTAATAATCCATTCCTGCATTTGCTAATTCCTTTCTTTAGATAAGTAGGGTTTAATACTCTTATCTGATAGCCTTTTATCCCATATGAAATAGACGAGCATCGACAGCGCAAATCCAAACAGCCAGCCGCCCACAACATCCCCGGCATAATGTACCCCCAAATAAACCCGGCTGTATCCGATCAGGGCTGTAAGCGCAACGAAAATTATGGATAATATGATCTTTAAGGGCATATTTTTTACATGCCTCCAAATCAACAAAATCAGCATGGTATAAAGAGCGGCATTGTTCATCGCATGGCCGCTGGGAAAGCTGTAGCCCGTTTCGCTTATGAGTTGCAATATATCTGGACGGCTTCTCGCAAAGATGTGTTTAAGGATAATATTAAGTACGGCGGAAGAGATCACCGCCATTGAAACGGGAAATGCCATCCCTTTCCTTGCCTTTGGGATGAGAAACAAGACCAGGGAAAATACAAAGATAAGAACAGAGTCGCCAAGGTGCGTAATCCCTTTCATCGCCAGAGTCAAATTGGGGGACATATCCTCAACTGCTTCGCCGTAAGCCCATCCCTCAAATCGGGTGACAATCGCCACCTGAATACATATTGCCAGCATAGCAAACAAAATGACCGGAACCAGTACAAACCAAATTCTCCGTCTATTCATCCTGCTCCCTCTATTTGATCATTGTTTGCGGTACAGGATGCGCAACCCAACAATAACCTTCCGAGGGCTTCTTCATAACGTTCCTTTTCCCGCCGAATTGCCTTAATGGCTCCGTCTGTCGCTTTCATGTCAAGGTATGCGGAATGCTCTGATTCGCCCTGTTGCTTGATACCAGCCCTTCTCTGTTCAAGGTTGGCAATTTTATCGTCACAATCCTGAATCTTTCTATCAATCGTTTGGATATCCCCTTCATTCTGATTTTTGAACATGATGCTTTCCTCCTTTGAATACAAATGGTTTGATTTGCTATTTTTCCGCAAAGTAAATAATGTCACTGCACTGGCGGCCCCCATGGTAAGCCTGATTGACCGGGCTTCCCTCAAATATCATCATGGCCGTTTGCCCGCCGTCCAGGTTGTAGGCGGTTTTGCAGCCCAGATCATAGAACACCGCGGACAGCTCGGCCAATGTCATTCCAACAGAATAACCGGGCTGCCTGCCGTCCACGACGACCAAACAGTAATGTCCTGGTTCATAGTAGCCTATGGCGCAGCGGGGATTGGCGGCTTTAGTGGTGAATTCTTCAATCGGTTGCCCGTTTTCAAGAAGCTCTGGGCCATAAGACCATGCTTGGTATGCGTGCCGTTCAATCGCGTTATTTATGCTGAATTCATCTTCTGTATAGGTTTCCATCGTGCCATCATCAAACAGCACAGCGACATCATCCCATAACGTATCTCGGTAAACTTTACCGTTGCGGATGACAATACCCTCGGCGCGCGCACTATAATAATCGCCTGTTACAGCAAGAATGGCATTATTATTTGCTGCCATTGTTACGGGATTTTCATGAATACCCTGACCGTATTGGTCATATGCAAACGCTGTTCGGAGGGCATCGATGTTCTTAATCCGTATATCCGCCACATAATAAGTGATTTCATTCTCCTGTACCTTGTTGATTGCGATGCGGAGCGTATCACTTTGGTAGCTGTGCAGCGCTCCAACACCTGTATCCTCATCGGGGAATACAGCGGAGAAGTCACCGGGTTCAGAGGGTATAATCGTATTTTGAGGATGATGAGTATTCGCGTCTTGCGTAGGCATGTCCGAATGCGGTGTTTGCTCGACTTCCACATTCGGGGTTCCAACTGCTGCAATACTCGGTTGGGGCTCTCCGCTATCTCGGAAAAATATAAAGTAGGATAACGTGAATATGCCAATGGCGACGCAAATGACTGCGAAATATTTTAGAATAACATTATTTCCTTTAGTATGCCTCTGGCGTTCTACAGGCATTGATTGAATCCCCTTTACACATACATTTTTCTACTTGTAATCCCAAGGAAGCGTGAATTCCTCCAGTTCCTTCTTGCCATCATTGCAGATGTAATCATCCAGATATGGCGAATAAGTATTGACGCTAATTGTGCGCTCAGTACGGTTAAAGGTCAAAAGGCCAAGATAACCTCCGCCTGACTTTGATTCGTCCTGATAGTCCGCAACCATCTGATAGACTGTGCGGTCGGGCGTGCCGTCCCCGTTATCGTCAAGCTGGACAGCCGTATGGTTCACTCCATGCCTGTGCCCGCAGAGCACAAGTCCGACATTGGGGTTCTTTTTGACGACTTTTTCAAAAAGCACTCCGCCGTCTGTGGAAAATGATTCATCGGGATCTATATAGCTATGAAAGCAGAGGATAGCAAATCGATCCGAATATTTCTGCAATGTTTCGTTCATCCATGTGATTGCTTCATCATCGACGCCATACCCCATGCCATATCCCGTTGACATGAATATGACTGGAACATCTTCAATGCTGACGAGGTCATAGCGGCCGCGCCCGCTTCGGTAAGCGCCGCCAAAGGTTGGCAGTGTTTCAAAGCGCTTTTCTCCGAACAGCTCCAAATATGCGCCGTATTCCTGGTTTGTGCCGTGTATATCATGATTACCCGCAACGACAAACAAAGGCACTTTACCTTCCAAAACGGATAATGCCTTTTTTGCATTTTCCCATTGCCGCATATCGTCAAAATTGTCTACAACGTCTCCTGTATGGAGGACATATTGTATGTTCAGGGCATCTTGCTGGTCAACGATCCAGTTCGTCATGGATTCAAATATTTCAGGATAGCTCCTTGAATACCCCTGCGTATCGCTCATCCACACAATTGTTGCCGACAACTCCGCTTCGGGCGTTGCTGTCAAATCTGCCTCAAATATGACGGAGTTGGAGGGTAAGCTTTGCATAGTATTCGTCGGCAAAGCATTAATGGGTGTATCCGTTTCCGGGCTCTTTTCTTCCTTAGATGGTATCTGGAACGGATTAAGGATGATCAGCAAAAGCATGATAAAACAAAAAGTTATCGCTGGAACTATGATTCCCCACCGGAGTTTCCCTTGTTGTTTTTTTCTCATTGCCAACCTCCATAAACAGCTTTTGAGTTATTATAGGCAGCGGAAATGATAGAAGCCGTATCGCTGCATTAGAATTTGATTATAAAAAATGGTATGGTATAGATATAACGGCACCATTCAGGTAAAATCTAAACGAAAGATGGTGATCTCAATGCGGATACTGATTGTTGAAGATGAAGCGGAAATTGTTCGTTTCTTAAAATTGGAATTGGAGCATGAAGGCTATGAAATTATATCGGCATCCGATGGGAGAACCGGCCTTGACTTGGCGCTTAGCGAAAGCTTTGATTTAATCCTGCTCGATGTCATGCTCCCCGAGCTTAATGGAATTGAAGTGCTCCGACGTTTGCGACGGGAAAAGCATACGCCGGTTATTATGCTCACAGCGCGCGATACAATAGTGGATAAGGTAACCGGGTTGGATACCGGTGCGAACGATTATATCACAAAGCCTTTTCACATAGAGGAACTGCTCGCGCGTATCCGCGCGATTATGCGCACAGGCGTATTTCAAACAATAGATTCAGAAATAATAAAAATTCATGATTTAGAATTGGATACGGTACAACGGCTCGTTACACGCAGCGGGGAAACCATTTCCCTGACAAAAACGCAATATGATCTTTTGGAATATCTGATGCGTAACCGCAACGTGGTACTCACGCGGGAGCAGATATTAAATAAAGTATGGGGCTATGATTATCTCGGCGACAGCAATGTGGTGGATGTATATATTCGGTATGTTCGTACTAAAATTGGCGATACGAATGATGATAAGATAATTGAAACCGTCCGGGGTGTGGGATATGTTATACGGGAAAAAGCATAAAGCAAAAAAAGGCACATTATCTAAACGGTTAGCCCGAACATATGCCTCATTCTTTGCCGGGCTCCTGTTTGTATTAAACGTCGTTATATTTCTTTCTTTATCCAGCTTTCTCATCGACCGCCAAAAACAATACATCATCAATACAATCGAACTCGTTTCCGATCAGATCGTGGAGGAAATCTATGAAGGGGATGTGCTTGACGATGACAGGATATTGGCAGAGTTTAACATCAATTGGAACTTGAATATGCTACTCTCTGATTTATCTGGAAATGTGGTCAACCGCGTGCGGAATTTTCATATTGATGAGGCAACGCTCCCGCCGGCCAAAGAAAGTCCACAGCTCAAGCTGCTGGATGGTAAACAAATGATACTCTGTTATGAGCATGTTGTCAGTGATGACAATACCACCTACGGCTCCTTATATTTTGTACTCAACATGCAAACAGAACTGGAGTTTTTGAAGATGTTAGCCTTCCTTCTTGTTGGAGCTAATGTTGCCGGCGTATTGGCTGCTATCTTTGTTGGCTGGAAAACAAGCCGGAAAATGCTCGCCCCGATTGATCACATGATTTCCGACGCCAATACGATCAACAGCCAACGGTTGAACCGACGCCTTGATGTTCCTGAAGCGGAGGATGAACTGCAAAAGCTATCCATGACGATCAACAGCATGCTGGATCGTATGGAGGAAGCCTTTCGCCTGCAAGGGCGCTTTGCAGCCGACGCTTCACACGAGCTGCGCACACCGCTTTCGATATTACAGGGGAACGCTGACATGCTGGAACGTTGGGGGCGTAATGATCCTGTTGTGTTGGATGAGAGCATCACATCGATCCAAAAGCAAACGTCCTATATGAACAAGCTGGTAGATAATCTGCTGTTCCTTGCCCGCGGAGACAGCGGTACGCAGCAATTGAAAAAAGAGGCGTTTGACATTGGCTTGCTCCTGTATGAAATGGTAGAGGAACAATCATCCATCGATGAAGCGCACCATTATCATGTGAACGCTCCCGCAAACATCCGACTGCTTGCAGACCGCAGCATGATCAAGCAGCTTCTTCACGCGCTAATAGACAATAGCGTCAAATATACCCCTGCGGGCGGGGATATTACTCTTTCCTGCACGGAACAGGACAACGGCATATCCATTTCGGTTGCCGACACAGGCATTGGTATGGAGCCGGAACACCTGGCTCATGTATTTGAGCGTTTTTACCGCGTTGACCAGGCACGCTTGCGAGCGACCGGCGGTATGGGACTCGGACTCTCTATTGTAAAGGCCATTGTGGATGTTCACGGCGGGAAGCTCCATGCGGACAGCGAAAAAGGAAAAGGCACACATATAACGGCTACATTCTTAAAATAATCTTCGTATCATCTGTATCTAATGAGATTCTCATCTTTCGTATGTATGATAACTTATCATACTGTGAGAAGGGAATCTCGTTTTTTAATGTGCGTAAAGGTACTGATACCAGCCTATAAACCCGATGATAAATTACTTACCCTTACTGAACAGCTAATACCCTTCACAGGAGTATTTATTGTAAATGATGGCAGCGGGCCGGAATTTTCTTCTCTGTTTCAAAAAGCACAACAACTTGGCGCAATAGTATTACATCATGAAAAGAATTGTGGCAAGGGCGCTGCGCTTAAAACAGGTATCCGGTATGTTAGCGAACATGAACAAGGGACAAGCCTTGTTACTGCCGATGCTGATGGACAACATAGCCCCCATGATATTCTGCGCGTAATAGAAATGATGAAAGCATCTCCTGAAACCTTGGTACTGGGTGCGCGCGACATCAAGAAAATGCCGTTACGATCCTATCTGGGCAATTCCATTACGCGATTCTTTTTTCGGCTGAGTACCAGACTGGATATATCCGATACGCAAACCGGCTTGCGAGGTCTGCCATATACGCTTTTTGATCGGCTGCTTTGTGTTGAGGGTAATCGGTATGAATATGAAATGAACATGCTGCTTTCACTAAAGGAGTGGAATATATCGTTTAGTGAGATTCCCATTGACACGATTTATATCGATGAAAATTCCCGGACGCACTTTCATGCGTTGCGTGATGGTATCCGTGTATTCTCCCGTGTATTAAAATACTGCGCATCATCTGTCGTATCTGCTGTACTCGATTTTGGACTATACGCTTTATTCCTTTTATGGTTTCCTACAATATATGCTTACATCTTTGCGCGTGTTGTCAGCGCCATTGCCAATTATCAGCTTAACAGGCGTATTGTGTTTCGCGCCAAAGGTTCGGTTCGCAGCGCCGTTGGCTATTTTCTGTTAGCACTGTCTGTCATGGCGGCAGGCAGCCTGAGCGTTCATTTTCTGGTACAGATCGGGTTCAACAAGGTGCTTTCTAAGGTATTTGTAGATAGCTTTCTGTTTATATGCAATTACCTACTGCAAAAGAAGATTGTGTTTCGGAAAGAGAAACGAGGATAGGGAAAGCATTACGGAGCTTTTGCACATAACGCTCATGAAATTATCCTAATAGCCAATTTAGGAAATGTCTGGAGGGAAATAACGTAAAAGATGCTACGATATAATCAGCATGC
>QKJH01000051.1 GCA_003250865.1 Alphaproteobacteria bacterium
TTGCCATGGAAAAAGGCAAAACCGGCATGGTGGACGCTGAAAAGGACAAGCCGGAAACGGATTTGTCAGTGTTCGAACGATTGGAACAGACCTCAACGAAAAGTTTTGACTCAATTGCCCAGAAAATGGAGAACATGGTTAAGCAGATGGAAAACCTGCAACAGGTAGTTAATGTTGTTTATCGCCTGACCGATTATGACGGGCTTGAAAATTACGTGACACAAGCAACAGATTTGTTGGACAAAGCGTCACAAATACTTAAAAAAGCACAAGCGGCCATTGAAGATATGCCTGATGGGGCAGAAAAAGAGCGAGCTCACCAGAGTTTGGCCGGATTGAAGGCATCGCTCAAGCGCATGGTGGGTTTGGCTGAAAAAATCAAGGAAAAAGCTCAACTTTTAACCTTGGATATGAAAGATAAACCGGATTCTTACAAAGATTTCGAAAAAGCCATTGGCGCGGCTAAATCACTTTCGGTCGAAATGTCACAAATGTCGGTTAAATCCGATACTTAGCCTTGATATAGGAAACCATGGGATATAGTGCTGCTAAAATGGCAATAAATAATCCAATGGAGCCTTCCTTGTACCCTTTGCGACGGATATAGGCCTTGTAAAAGCGAGAGAACAGACGACGGAAATTACGTCCGAATGTTTCAATATTACCGGCCTCAATCAAATCGATTTTACGGGCTTCGGTATAGGAATTGAAACGGCGGATAGTATCCGAAAGACTGTCGTCCGTGTAATGGATAAGGCGATTATTCAACACTTTTCCAAAAGTGCTGTGATATTCCACTTCACCATGAGTTACGCGGTTACCGTGATAGGTTTTTGCGCCTTTTTTAAACAGGATAACCTTTTGCATGACGCCCATATAGGCGCCCCAGCCCCAGCGTACCAGTTTTTTACCAATATGGTTATCAATCCATATACAGTGCAGCCCGTGACTTGTTGTGTTAATAACTTCACGGATTTCGGTCGCTAGATCAGGTGTGACACGTTCATCGGCATCAATTTCCAAAATCCACTCTCCGGAACAGGCCTCTATACCGGCGGCGCGGCGCAGCGGTTCTTTATCCCAACGGCCTTCAATGATTTTGGCTCCGTGTTTCAGGGCAATATCTTTGGATGAATCGGTACATTTGTCCAGTTGAACAACAATTTCATCGGCAAAGGACAAACAGGACAAGCACTCGTCCAAATGTTTTTCTTCGTTGTGAACCGGTAAATAAGCAGAAAGTTTGGTCATGGCATTGAAACACTTGTTGTTTATTGTTGCGTGTTTGGAAAAATAGAACTAGATTAACGATTATGCAACACAAAAACGTCATAGCCATCATTCGAATTATACGCGCGGTGCAGTAACCAGGCACGCCGCGGTATAAAGACTTGCCACTTTTTCAAAAATTCATTACAAAACAATATCCGTTTTTTAAAGCGATTAGCAGGGTAACGATGACTGACAACAATAACGCCGTAACAAACGTGCAAGACGATTACAAAGATACATTATTTCTTCCCGCCACCGAATTTCCGATGCGTGCCGGACTGGCTGAAAAAGAACCGACCATTCTTGACAAATGGGAAAAGGACGGGCTTTACGAAGCGCTGAAAACAAAAAGCAAAGATAAAACACCGTTTATTTTGCATTGGGGACCTCCCTTTGCCAATGGTCACATGCATATTGGACATGCTTTAACCAAGGTATTAAAGGACGTAGTCGTACGTTCCCGCTATATGTTGGGCTACCATTCGCCGATGATTCCGGGTTGGGATTGCCATGGTTTGCCGATTGAATGGCAGATTGAAAAGGAATATAAGGCCAAAGGCAAGAACAAAGATGAGGTTCCTGTTGTTCAATTCCGCCGTGAATGCCGTGACTACGCTGCCAAATGGATTGATATTCAGCGCGAAGAAATGAAGCGTTTGGGTGTTATGGCCGATTGGGATAACCCATACAAAACCATGGACTATCGATCCGAAGCATTGATTGCTGCCGAGCTTCACAAATTCCTGATGAACGGTTTGTTATACCGCGGATTGCGTCCTGTTATGTGGTCAACGGTAGAAAAAACCGCTTTGGCTGAGGCCGAGGTGGAGTATGACGAGCATAAATCCACTACCATCTATGTAGCATTTCCAGTTGTTAACTCACCGGTTTCAGATTTGAATGGCACTTCGGTGGTAATCTGGACAACCACGCCATGGACAATCCCCGGTAACCGAGCCATTGGCTTTGGTAACGAGCTAAACTACGCAGTGTATACGGTAAAAACAGTTGATGAAGAAAGCCGCGCCAAGGTTGGTGAAAAATATGTTTTGTCAACTGAACTGGCCGAAACTTTTATGAGCCATATCAAGGTCACGGAGTTTGAAAAAGGAGCAGAAGTAAAGGGCGCGGATTTGGCCGGTACCGTATGTGCGCACCCGATGCGGCCTTTGGATGATTATTACGGTTTTGATGTAAACCTTTATCATGGCGATTTTGTTACGACCGAGGCCGGTACAGGCTTTGTCCACATTGCACCGGGTCATGGTGAGGATGACTATTATCTGGGATTGGCCAACGGGGTTGAAATTCCCGAAACCGTCACGGATGACGGGGTGTACGCGCCGTCTGTTGGGCTGTTTGCCGGGTTGGATATTTACGATACCGAAGGTAAAGAAGGCAAAGCCAATGGTGCCGTAATTAAAACACTGGCTGAAAACGGTAAATTGCTGGGCAAAAGCTCCCTTCGTCACCAATATCCGCATTCGTGGCGCTCAAAAGCGCCTATTATTTTCCGTACCACTGCACAATGGTTTATTGCTTTAGATCAGGATGGCAATAATCTACGGCAAAAAGCGCTGGATGCCATTGGCAAAACTAAATGGGTACCTGCCGCAGGTGAAAAACGCATTCGTTCCATGGTGGAAAATCGTCCTGACTGGTGTATATCGCGTCAGCGTGCCTGGGGTGTTCCTATCGCTATCTTTGTCAATAAAGAAACAAAGGAAGTGCTAAAGGACGAAGCCGTCAATCAGCGCATTTTCGACATCTTTGCCGAAGAAAGCGCTGATGCATGGTATGCCCGCCCGGCCAGTGACTTTCTGGGGGACGGTTATAATCCGGATGAGTATGAACAAGTCATGGATATTGTCGATGTCTGGTTTGAATCCGGCTCAACCCATGCCTTTGTTCTAGAAGACCGTAAACAGCCGTGGCCGGCTGATTTATATCTGGAAGGCTCAGACCAACATCGCGGTTGGTTCCAGTCATCCTTGCTCGAAGCATGCGGTACGCGTGGGCAGGCACCATTCAAGGCCGTGTTTACTCATGGTTTTGTTGTGGACGAGTTTGGCAAGAAACTGTCGAAGTCCAAAGGCAACGGTATTGCGCCGGAAAAAATTATATCGCAGTCGGGTGCTGACATTTTGCGCTTGTGGGTGATGGGCTCCAACTTCCACGAAGATGTACGTGTCAGCCAAGAGGCTCTGAAGTTGCAGTCGGACATGTATCGCCGTATTCGCAATACACTGCGTTTTCTTCTGGGAAATCTGGCCGGCTTTACAGCCGATGAACGAGTGGATTTAAAGGCTGACTACGCCAAACTTCCCGAATTGGAAAAGCTGATGTTAAACCGTCTGTACGTTCTTGGAAATCGTGTACGTACAGGCATGGAAAGCTACGATTACTCGGGCGTTTACCGTGAATTACATGATTTTTGTAATCTTGATTTGTCGGCCTTTTATTTTGATGTTCGCAAAGACCGTCTGTATCTGGATAGACCTGATTTATTCGAACGGCGCGCCTGTCGGACAGTTCTGGAAGAAATGTTCCGCTGCCTAACTGCGTGGTTTGCCCCGTTAATTGTCTTCACAACGGAAGAGACATGGCAAAACAAACCGATTGATGTTTGTAGCGATGAAGTTGTGTCGTCTGTGCATTTGCGCGAGTATCCCGTTCTTTCCGAAGAGTGGAATAATGCCGATTTGGCTGAAAAATGGGAACGCATCAAAGATATCCGTAGCGTGATAACCGGCGCCATCGAAGTTGAGCGTAAAGAAAAACGCCTTGGTTCATCGTTAGAGGCACACCCTGTTGTCTATCTGGAGCGTGCGGAGGATGCTGCGCTGCTTAATAATCTGGATATGGCTGAAATTTGTATTACATCACAATTGACAGTAAAACAGGAAGGCCTGCCCAAAGACAGCTATACGCTTTCCTCTATCAAGGGCGTAAGTGTTGTTGTGAATAAGGCTGTTGGACAAAAATGTGCCCGTAGCTGGAAGATTCTGCCCGAGGTAGGAACCGTTGAAGGGTATCCTGACTTGTCGCCGCGTGATGCCGATGCTGTACAATATTTACGCCGGAAAGAAGGATAAGTATGGGATGGATTCCGGAAAGAGGAAACTGGTTCTTTAAAGGGTTAGTCATTATTGTGGCTGTTTTCCTACTGGACCAACTGAGCAAGTGGGGTATTGTCGAGCACTTATTCCGTCCTGAAATTTATGCCCGTTCCCTTCCTTTCTGGACATGGCTTGTCACTCCTGGCGATTTGATAGGCTTTGCATCGATTCAGGTCACCTATTTGTTGAACTTTGTCATTATTTGGAATGACGGCGTCTCGTTTGGCATGCTCCAAGATATGGGTGACATGGCACCTGTTTTTCTTTCCGCCATGGCTGGAATTGTTTGTATAGGTTTATTAGTTTGGCTGTATCAGGTCAATAATATGATTGCCGGCGTAGGATTATCTTTTATTATTGCGGGTTCATTGGGGAACATCCTTGACAGACTTCGATTTGGTGCTGTGATTGATTTTCTGGATTTCCATGTGTTGAGCTATCACTGGCCGGCCTTTAATATTGCCGATGCAGCCATCTGTGTCGGAGTGTTCTTGATTATCATTGAAACTTTGCTGTATAAACGAGATAACAGTGATTTAAAAAGGATGTAAAACATGCGTCGTATGCGTTTTGTCATGATTGGCTTGGGGATTGTGTTGGTTGGATTGCTGACATCCTGTTCTTCCGTCAAAAAAGAAATCGGTTTGGGACGCAATAGTCCGGACGAATTTGCCGTGGTAACGCGTGCGCCGCTTTCTCTGCCGCCTGAATATGATTTGACACCGCCTAAAAACGGAGATGCGGCTAATGCTGAATCTGTTAGCTCGGTGCAAGAGCAGGCAAAGTCATTGGTTTTCAAAACCGACGTGAATGTTTCTTCCTCCGACACATCATCGGCTGAAGCGGCACTTCTCAACAAGGCGGGCGCAGGGCAAGTCGATGAAACTATCCGCCTGACCGTTGATCGTGAATCCGGTCAGGTCGATGTCAAGGACCCTTATCTGGGACGTCGTCTGTTGGGATTTGGAGCGGCCGGTGAGGAAAAAGGCGCAGCGCTTGACCCTGTTGAAGAGATGCAGCGTCTAAAAGAGCATAGCTCTGCCGAATAATATTTGACAGCTTGATTCGCTTTGTGAAAGAGAATACCATACCCCGTGACTTCAACCGACGTTATGAAAGGGATGGTATGCGTGTCCTTCTATTAAGTGTAGCGGTATTTTTTCTATCAATTCATGCGGCTTTTGCCGGTATATTCAATACCCAGACAACACGGCTTGAAAATGGTTTACAGGTGGTGTTGGTGGAAAACCACCGCGCGCCGGTTGTTACCCAGATGCTATGGTATAAAGTTGGTGGTGCAGATGAGCCGAAGGGGCAATCCGGTCTGACCCATTTTCTTGAACATCTGATGTTCAAAGGTACCCGTACAGTGCCTTCCGGAGAATTTTCCAAACGCATTTCATCCATGGGCGGACAAGACAACGCCTTTACGACACAAGATTCAACAACTTACTATCAATCCATTGCTCGTCGTTATCTGCCCGTGGTTATGGCTATGGAAGCCGACAGAATGCAGAACTTAAACCTGAGCGCGCAGGATATTGAATCCGAAAGACAGGTTATTTTACAGGAACGCAAACAGCGCTATGACAACAACCCTACGGGACGGTTTTGGGAACAGGTTAATCAGCGTGTGTTTGCCAATCATCCCTATGGTGTTCCTGTCATCGGGTGGGAGAGTGATGTTAAAAGTCTGACAAAAGAGCAGATTATGGCCTATTATCAACAATGGTATGTTCCCAATAACGCTGTCTTGATTATTTCCGGCGATATAACAATGGACGAACTGCTACCGCTTGCACAGAAATATTATGGCGGCATCAAGGCCAACTGGGCATTACCGGTACGACATCCCGAGCTTGAGCCGATTGCGCGCGATACGAATGAAACAATGGTAAAAGATGATTCACAAGTGAAACAGGCTATTTGGTCCCGGGTATATCCCGTACCGCGTCTGACGCAAGATGTATTAATCCAATCGGATGCGTTGTCTGTTTTGGCTGATATTCTGGGCGGCAGTTCGACAGGCATTTTGTACCAGACACTTGTCGTTGAAAAAAAGCTGGCGGCAAAGGCCTCGGTTTCTTATGACGGTATATCCCGCGCCATTGGGCAATTGACAATTTCGGTTATTCCCCTTGATGGTGTAGCGCTGAGTGATATCGATATTGCGGTTGACAACATGCTTTCCCAATTATTACAGAGCGGGATGGATGCCAAGCGCATTAGTCAATCGAAAGAAAGCATTATTACCCAAGCCGATTATGCTCGTGATTCTTTGGATGGGCCGCCATCCATAATCGGTAATTATCTGATTTCCGGCGCGTCATTGAACATTTTGGAAGATTTTTCCCGGCGCATTGCGGCGGTGGATAAAACGGCGGTGGATACAGTATTGAAAAAGCTTGTTGAAAGTAAGGCAGATGAACGGTTTTACCCGCCGGTAACAGCTTATCTGTTGCCTGAAGACAAGAAAAAGGAGCCTTAAAATGAAATTGTCCAAAATTCTTGTTCTCGGGGTGATGGCGGCAGGGCTATCCGCATGCAGTACAGCACAAATGAAACAGCGCGTGGCCGATTGGTCTGATGGTTTTCCAAACTTTTTCAAGTTTGAACAGAATCGCAAAGGATACGCCTATGGTGAAAAACTGCTGGCCGAAGATAATGGCAGCATTTTGGCCGTTCGCCCCTTTACAACATCCAAAGGTGTCAAAGCATGGTATGTATATGATGCCAGCGTTCCTGTTATCGACATCAAGTTCTCTTTCAACAAAGGTACCGTCTATGACCCTATCGGCAAAGAGGGGGCGGTCAGTTTGATAGCTGCCAGTCTGAATGAAGGCGCAGGCGATTATACGGCACAACAATTCCAAAAAATAATGCAAGATAATGCAATTGATGTTTATTTCGATGCCTCAAAAGACACGTTTAGCGGCCATATGCGCACTACCAAAGACCATTTGGATACGGCGGTTGAGTTACTAAAGCTTGCCGTGCAATCGCCGCGCTTTGATGAAGAAGCAGTGGCTCGTATGAAAAACGATATGATGATGTCGTTAAAATATAAGCAGAGCAAACCAGGCTGGTATGCAGGTAAGGCCTTACGCGAGTTTGTGTTCAAGGGACACTTGTATGAGCGCTCGGCGGACGGGATGCTCAAAACCATTCCTCTCATCACAAAAAATGATTTAAAAATGCTCTGGCAAAAAATTGCGGTTAAAGACGGTTTGACAATCGGGGTTACCGGAGACTTGTCCCAAAGTCAGGCGGAAGCCATTCTTGATGATGTTTTTGCACCGCTTCCGGACAGCTCACAAAAAATGGAAATAAGCCCAGCCCAGCTTCAACAGCCGGGCAGGGTTATATTGATACCGCGTGAAGGCTCTCAGACATATTTACTGGCTGTACAAAAAGGGCTGACGCGCGAGAATCCTGACTGGTTCACGGCACAGGTTATCAACTACAATCTGGCAGGAGGGGGCTTTAATTCCCGTCTGATGGAAAGCGTCCGTGTCAAAAACTCGCTAACCTATGGCATCTCGTCATTTTTGGTTGATCAGGATTATGCGCCGGTATGGATGGTGCAGTCTGATGTTGACAATAATGGCGTTAAGCAAACCATTCAGATGATTAAAGCGGAATGGAAAAATGTGCATGATAACGGTCTGACGCAAGATGAGCTGAGCGCAGCAAAAGCCTATTTGATAGGAGCACTTCCATTGGCGATGGATTCAACCGGAGCAATTTCTTCACTGCTTGTCCAGATGCAGGAAGATGGGCTGCCTTATGATTACCTTGATTATCGTGCCCGACTAATCGAGGCAATCACGCTTGATGATGTAAAACGTGTTGCACAAACTCTCTTGCAACCGGAAAATTTAACGTTCATATTAGCAGGCACATACGAACCCAAGCCCTGAGTTTTTTAATAGAGGAAGACAATGATAGGACAACTGATTTTATCGCAAGCATGGCAAGATTTGGCAAAACATGCTGAGACCATGAAAACCACCAGTGTCAAAAGAATGTTTGACGACGACGAAAACCGCGCCATGCTCTTTACGTTGGGTGTGAATGACTTTGTGGTGGATTGTTCTAAAAATCTAATGAACAGCACGACATTGGCACTGCTGATGAAATTGGCTCGCCAGCAGAAGGTGGAACAGTGGCGTGAAAAAATGTTTGCCGGTGACCGTATCAATCTGACTGAAGAGCGTGCTGTGCTTCATACGGCATTGCGTGCTGAAGAAGCGGCAGAAGTTTTCCTTGATGGTCAGGATGTGATGCCCGAAGTAATCGCTGTGCGCAAGGCCTGCTATTCTTTTGCCGAAAAAGTACGCAAAGGCGAGTGGAAAGGCGCAACAGGAAAGCGGATTAACCGTGTTGTCAATATCGGTATTGGTGGTTCAGATTTGGGGCCTAAGATGGTTGTTGAATCTCTGGCGCCGTTCGTAACGCCGGACATT
>QKJH01000092.1 GCA_003250865.1 Alphaproteobacteria bacterium
GACAGTCCGTCTGTACAACAACATGTTGAACGGGCGCTGCATAAATTCTGTGGTGAAGCATGTGAAACGACGGTTGCCGGTCGCACGGATTCCGGTGTTCATGCCCGTGGCCAGGTGTGCCATGTCGACATTGAGCGTGCCACAACAGCCGAGGAAATTATGGGTGCCGTTAATGCCCATTTACGTCCGCAACCGATTGCCGTTCTGGCGGTGGAGAAAGTGGGCAATGAATTTAGCGCCCGTTTTGATGCCACTATGCGTTATTATATGTATCGTATGATTGCGCGCCGTGCTCCTTTGGCTACCGATAACGGCTTGGCATGGCAAGTACCGCATATTTTAGACGTCTCAGCCATGCAGCAGGCGGCTAATTATCTGGTGTGCGGAAAACAGGATTTTTCGGCCTTTCGTGCGTCTGCCTGTCAGGCCAAACACCCGATGCGCTCGGTAGAAGCCATTACGTTTAATGTCATTCCAGAGACAGAGCCGGGTCGAGGAACAGAAATCCAAATGCATATCAGTGCTATTAGTTTTTTGCACCATCAGGTGCGCAACATCATGGGCACGCTGAAAAAAGTGGGCGAGGGCACATGGGAGCCGGAACGCGTTAAAGAGATTCTGGAATCATGCGACCGCAATCTGGCGGGCCCAACCGCACCGGCTGACGGACTTTACTTCATGAAGGTGGATTATTGATTATACAGCCTGAGGTTCTGCGTCCGCTTCGCCCAAGGCAACGGCAAGGCGGTTGACAATCTGGTTGGCGGCGACAATCGGATAGGGCGCATCGGTAATTGGACGGCCTACAACAATATAGTTCGCGCCGTTCTCAATGGCTTTGATGGCATTGAATACACGTTTTTGGTCTTCATCCTTGGGCGTAGAAAAATTTTGCGGACGAATGGCTGTTGCTACCAGTATCATTTCAGGCCCCAGCTCTTCACGGATGCGGGTAATATCCTCACCGGCGCAGACGACGCCATCCATGCCGGCTTCCTCGGCCATGCGCGCCAGATGTACCACATGATCCGGCAGTGATTTAATCCCCATTTCGCGTGCATCGGTGGCATCCAGTGACGGCAGAACGGTTGTGCCCAGTAATTTGGGGCGTTCTATGCCATGGTCTTCGGCATAACGTTCGGCCGTGCGGCGGGCATAGCGCATCATTTTCTGACCGCCACCCGAATGGAGCGTAATAAATTGTGCCTTAAGCGGCATTAGCGTTTCGATGGTGCTTTGAATCTGATGCGGTGAACCGTACAAATTAAAATCCAGAAAGAGTGACATATCTGGAACCTGCACCATCAAACGTTTGGCATCCTCAATGGTGTTGCCAATCAGAAAATCCAGCCCCAGTTTGATACCACCTACCGTATAATGCAGTTCTTTTGCCAGAGCCTCACATCGTTTGTAGTCCGGTGTTTTTAATGAACAGAATATGCGTTTGCCCACATTACTAAGATGAGGGGGCGGCAATCCTTCGACATTTTCTTCATAGCGGCGGACGAAAATCTCCAGAATGCGTAGAACTTCGGCAGAGGGCGAAAAATAGTCATAGCGTAGATGGCGCACCTGATGCACGCTCAGCCCCGTTTCATTGGCCAGTTTTTGCACGCTCCAGTTATTGCGGCGGACAATGCCGCGCAGACGTCTGATGATGGTGGCTTCGTTAAAGGTTATCACTATGTGTTATCCTTGTTCGCGATATTCCGTCTAAACGGAATAATATCGGAAGCTTTATTAAAAAAGTGTGGCTTTTCTTCGTGCGCGTCCTTATTTTTTTCGGTCATCTCCCGCAATGCTTGCTCTTTGGCTTCGTTAAGCTGGGCGATGTCTTTGAGTAAACGGGCGTTGGATTTGTTCAGGGAATGCAGGGAAAGCTTGTCTTTTATACGACGTAGCTGGATAACCATGGCGCCAACAAAGAAACCGATAACAAATACGGCACCGATAAAGATAAACAGAGGCGCTGTCATGGAAAAATCAATATAGTCCAGCTTGACGGTGACGCTATCACGATTGGACACGGCAAACCAGATAACAAACAAAGAAAAAGGCAGTGTAACAAGTAAGCTTAGAATGCGCATTGTTACCCTGCCTCCTTTTAAATAGTAGCGGCGTTATGAACGGAATGTTTTATTTGTCGTTCAAACGCTCGTGTAAAAGTTTACCTGTTTTAAAGAACGGAACAACTTTTTCAGCGACAGCGACTTTTTCGCCAGTACGCGGGTTACGGCCGGCGCGTGCACGACGTTCTTTAACCGAAAAGGCACCGAAACCGCGCAATTCCACACGGTCACCATTGGCCAAAGCCGCGGTGATTTCATCAAAAATGGTCGAAACGATTTTTTCAACTTCTTTTTGTGTCAGATGTGGGTTCTTTTCAGTGATACGTGTGATAAGTTCTGATTTTGTCATTGTTTTGCAATGCCTCGATGTTTTTAGTTGTTACTCGAAAAAAAAAGATTTTACCAAGAGCCCCCGCCATACTATTAGTAGAGGCTCTTGGTTAAATTGCAAGACCTATTTTTTAGATTTTGCTTTTCCTTTGCCTTCTTCGGCCTGTTGAAGTGCAGCGCCAAGAATGTCGCCCAAGGAAGCACCGCTGTCGGACGAACCGTATTCAGCCATGGCTTTCTTGTCTTCTTCAACTTCACGAGCCTTAATCGACAGGGTTACTTTACGGCTGTTGCGGTCGATACCGATAACTTTGGCATCAATTTTTTCGCCAACAGCAAAGCGGTCAGGACGTTGTTCCGAACGCTCGCGCGCCAAATCAACTTTCTTGATATAACCTTGAACCTTGTCTTTAACGGTAACAGCCAGACCATTGTCTTCGATAGAAGAAACAACGGCGGTAACAACGTCACCTTTGGTGATGCCGTCCATGGCTTCGGCAAACGGATCGTCGGACAATTGTTTGATGCCCAGAGCAATACGTTCTTTTTCAACATCGATTTCCAGGACTTTAACCTTGATGGTTGCGCCTTTGGTAATCTCAGCCAATGCTTCTTCACCTGATTTTTCCCATGAAATGTCGGACATGTGAACCATGCCGTCAATATCGCCCGGAAGACCGACAAACAGACCGAATTCGGTAATGTTTTTGGCTTCGCCTTCCAGAACATCGCCGGCTTTGTGGTTAGCCGCAAACGATGCCCACGGGTTTTCCTGAGTTTGTTTCAGGCCAAGGCTGATACGGCGTTTTTCCTGATCAACGTCCAGAACAATAACTTCCACTTCTTGCGAGGTAGAAACGATTTTGCTTGGGTGAACGTTTTTCTTGGTCCAGGACATTTCGGATACGTGCACCAAGCCTTCGATACCGGATTGCAGCTCAACAAATGCACCGTAGTCGGTAATGTTGGTGATGCGGCCTTTGACTTTGGTGCCAACAGCGAATTTTTCTTCAACACCGGCCCACGGATCTTCTTCCAGCTGTTTCATGCCCAAAGAGATACGTTGGTTGTCCGAGTTAAAGCGGATAACCTGAACATCAATGGATTGACCGATGGTCAAAGCTTCGGATGGGTGGTTGATACGTTTCCATGAAATGTCGGTAACGTGAAGCAGACCGTCAACGCCGCCAAGGTCGATAAACGCACCGTAATCGGTGATGTTTTTAACGATACCTTTAAGAACCTGACCTTCTTTAAGATTGTCAATCAGTTCATCACGGGCTTCGGCACGGCTTTCTTCCAGAACGGCACGGCGGGAAACAACGATGTTACCACGGGCGCGATCCATTTTCAAAATCATGAACGGTTGCGGTGTGCCAATCAGCGGGGATACATCGCGAACCGGACGGATGTCCACTTGGGAACCCGGCAAGAAGGCGATAGCGCCGCTAAGGTCAACAGTAAAGCCGCCTTTAACACGGCCAAAGATAACACCGGTAACGCGTTCTTGGGCTTCGTGCGATTTTTGCAGGTCAATCCATGCTTCTTCGCGACGGGCTTTCTCACGTGAAAGAACAACTTCGCCGTCTTTGTTTTCCATGCGATCAAGGAAAACGTCTACGCTGTCGCCAACATTGATGTTGGCAGGTGCTCCTGATGGGCTGAATTCTTTCATTGGGACGCGGCCTTCGGATTTCAGGCCGACATCAATAATCACAAAGTCGTTCTCGATGCCAAGAACACGGCCTTTAAGCACGTTTCCTTCGGCAATATTGTTTTTTTCGAACGATTCGTCCAAGAGGGATGCGAAATCCTCTTTCGGTTGGTTGGTTGGGATGAGTGTCTCATCAATTTTGTAGTTCATCATATTTATAAAAATTTCCTTTTATTTTTAATATCATAGCCAAAACCCCGGATAGTAACCGGAACGTTAGGAGTTGGGTATGAAACGGTCTGACAAAACTTGAAGAATCAAGGCTTTGCCCAAAACCATGCACCTGTTTAGAGAATAAAAGTCAAAATGTCAAATAAAATGCCGATAAAATAAGGACTTTTATCGTTTTTTGGCAATTTTATCGAGGATAGCACGAATGGCGGTATCAAAAACATCTTCGGGCGAGAGGGTGCTGGTATCAATAATAACGGCATCGTCTGCCGGTTTTAACGGTGCTACCTCACGGTTTGAATCGCGTTCGTCGCGCTCTTTAACCTTGGCCAGCATTTCGTCAAAATGTTCGGCAGCCTTTGTTTCGTTACCGTAACGATCCATGGCGCGGCGCATGGCCCGAACTTCGGCACTGGCGGTAACAAAAAATTTGACATCGGCATCGGGGCAAATCACGGTTCCGATGTCGCGCCCGTCCAGAATGGCACCGGGAGGGGTGGCAGCAAAATCACGCTGAAGTTTTAACAGCAATTCGCGTACTTTCGGAATGGCGGATACTTTTGATGCGGCACCGCCGGCACCCGCTTCGCGTAAGGCGGGGTCGGCCAGAAAATCTGTATCTTTGATATTGTCCAGCAGGTATTGTGCGGCCGGGATACCGTCTTCGGGATTATCGGGATTGCCGCCGTTTTTCAAAACCAGAACACCGACCGCACGATACAATAGTCCCGTGTCCAGCATGGGGAGCTGCAGTTGTTGTGACAGTTTTTTGCACAATGTTCCCTTACCGCTGGCAGCGGGGCCGTCAATGGCAATAACAAAAGCGGAAGGGTTGGAATGGATATAGCTGGCCGGCATTGATTTTCCCGTTTACTCAGTTGTACTCGAATTTCATGTTCACGGGAGAACAGTGTAAAACATCCGTACGATTCTGGATAGCCTTTAATGTAAAAATTATTGCTTTAGATTTCAAGCAAATTATTGCTTGCAAAACGCGGCGGGAATCGCTATCAATGCTCTCACACTTTGATGAAGCGATTCATACGGCTCATCGTGTGGGGCTATAGCTCAGTTGGTAGAGCGCTTGCATGGCATGCAAGAGGTCGTCGGTTCGAACCCGATTAGCTCCACCATTTATCCTCCCAATCTTTTTATCAGTTGTATACAGACACAAAAAAGCCGGCATTTATATTTCATGCCGGCCATTGTAAATATTTATATTACCTGTGAGGCAAGCTCTTTCATCAAAGAGGCGCTTTTGAATAAGGCCTGTTCTTCCTGTTCATCCAGACTTGGGCTAAGGCTGGTCACAACCCCCTGTGCCGAGATAACTCGGGGTAGGGAGATGGCCACGTTTTTAACGCCAACGATTTCAGGGGTAACGATGGAACTGGTCAAAACAGCATTCTGGTCGCTGACGATGGCGCGCGCGATACGAGCAATACCTGCACCGATGCCATACCATGTAGCACCTTTGCCTTGAATGATTTTGTGGGCGGCAAAGCGGGTGCCGTCTTCGATACGTGCCATAACCTCATCCGTGATGGGACGGCCGTTCTGCTCGGCAAATTTTAAAAGAGACATTGTGCCGACACGGGCGCGTGACCAGTGCAATACTTCGGAATCACCATGTTCTCCCAGAACATAGGCGTGCACGGACTGACTGGAAACATGCAGATGTTCGCTGAGTAGCATGCGAAAACGTGCCGTGTCCAGAATGGTTCCCGTGCCGATAACACGCTCGGCCGGCAATCCGGATATTTCCTTAACAATGTGAGTGATGACATCCACAGGATTAGTTGCCACCATCAGTAAGGCGTCCGGAGCATACTTCATGACATTGGGGATAATCTGTTCGAACACTTTGACATTGCGCCCAAGCAGGGCAATGCGTGATTCTTCCGGGCCTTTCGAGGCTACGCCCGCCGCCAGAACGACAATGCCGGCGCCCTTTAAATCGCTGTAATCGCCGGCGCGTACGCGCACCGGTTTGGCAAACGGTGTGGCATGAGCGATGTCCTGTGCCTCGGCTTGCGCTTTTTCCATGTTCAAATCAACAAGAACAATTTCCGTTCCAACACCCAGCATAGCCATGGCATAGGCGCCGCAGCTGCCCACCATTCCGGTACCGATTACACCTATTTTCATGAGATTCCCTCTTTCTTTTTTATGGTTGTTTTTCGAGTGACTTATATAATGGGGTCGCGGCCAAAAGGAAACCTTTTTTACAAAAAATCACAAATCAAGTAATGTTTTCCTGATTTTTTCAAAACATTTTGAGCGGGCAATAATAACCAGAACATGTTTTTGCTCAAAAGGAAAAATCATACTGTCTTTTAGTTGTGAATCTTTTTTTAGGGCACTTAACTGTAGAGGAGTCTTTGTAAGAGATTTTTTTAGGAAGCTGTAATCCCTGATATCAAGTTGTAAATCGAAGTTTTCGTATAGGGTAAAGGATTTAGCTTTAATACGCTGTGTGATTTTATCCTGTACTGTTTTTATGGCTTTTTGTAATGCTTGAAGGGGAGATTGTGCTTTTTCAACCAATGCAAAACAGACGCTTGCATTGTCAACAGAGTACACCAGAATTTGGTAGTCTCTACTCATCGCTACGCCCCCATTGTAACGATTTATCTGTGTTTGGGAGTATAGCATAAAATAAGCGGAAAAACAAAAAGAACCGGTGTTGCAGGGCGGCAAAGTCTACTTCTATTTATCAAATGGCAAGGTTTTGGCTGCATAATGTCGATATGGTTTAAAACAATCAATGGATAGTCATGGAATTTCCCTGGGTACATGCAGTGTTTATTGCCGGCGCACTTGGTTTGATGCTGTTCCAGTTTCGTGGTTATTTGGCTGATATTTTCGGACGCAGCATTGGAGATACAACCGACATAATCGAAGATAGCGAGCAACAATCCCTGTGGGATATGCTTCAACCGGTTCTGGATGAGGCGGAAGTGAAGCGCCAATCGATGGTCAAGGTGTTTATTGTCTTGGCTTTATTAATGACGGTAACCATTGTCCTATATAGTATTCATATCGTGCCCCATCTGTTATCCATGCGCGGTGAAAATTCGTCTCAAAGCGTTCTTCTGGGTTATCTGGCACAGCTTGTCATCCCTTATATCCCTGTTTATCTCTACAAAAAACATTATAAAAAGAATGTTATTCCCATCGTTGCCGAGCGTATTGATTACCGGTATGACTTCAAAGGGCGTACGGCATGGACGTTATTGCGTCAGGTCGAAGGCAACTGGGCAGGATTGTCCGGTAAAAAGGGGCAGGTCAGCCCGATGTTCGGCCATTATACAAGTTCGAGACACGAGGACGGCTTCATGGGCAGTTACCGTTCAAAGACCGTAGCGTTTGAAGAAATAAAACTGACGCGCGGTAGCGGTAAAAACAAAAGTACGGTGTTTAAAGGGCTCTTGATGGCGGTGGATGCGCCACGTCCGGCGGAGGTTCCGGTTATTCTACGGCGTGATGCCGGTTCCAATTTATTGCGTTACCTGTATTCTTTTGGATTGGATAACGGTATGGAGCAAATTACACTGGAAGATATCCGTTTTGAGAAAGAGTTTGATGTTTATTCCTCGGATCAGATAAAGGCACGTCGGGTGCTGACCCCTCATTTTATGGAGCAACTGGTTGGTATCTCCGAATTTTATCAATCGCCTGTTATGGCTTCGTTTTATGGGGATAAGGTTTTCATTGCCGTGCGCACGGGACGTAATTTCTTCGAACCGGCCTCTTTCTTTATCGATGCCCGCTCGCGCCGAAATGTTGCCCTGATTATCGCGCAAATCAAATTGCAGCATCAGGTCATAGACTCTCTGGAATAGAGATGGGTAAAACCACTCGGATTGGGAACTTTTCAACGCTAATACCGTTGGGAGGATATGGTTTTAAGAAAATTAACGGGCAGACAGACTAACTTTGCCGAGACATACTCACGAGAAGCTGTATTTTTCCCCGATAGCGAAAGTTATTATGGGGCGTTTTGTAAAATCGCACAGCAGGCTAAAGAACGTCTGGTCATTGTCGGATGGGATTTCGATGTGCGTGTTCCGATGCAGCGAGAACTGGACAAAAAAGGAGCACCATCGTTTGATATGCCCATAGGAGATTTTCTCAATGG
>QKJH01000191.1 GCA_003250865.1 Alphaproteobacteria bacterium
AGGCCGCCAAAAAAAACAGAAGGTTCGATCCTCCAAAGGACGAAGTAATTCCTCCACACGTTGGCTTCAACGCCAGCTCAATGATCCTTACGTTGCCGAAGCGCAAGCAAAGGGGTATCGCTCGCGGGCGACATTCAAACTGGTACAGTTGGATGAAAAACTTCACTTTTTGAAACCGGGTGCCCGTATAGTCGATTTGGGAGCAGCACCCGGCGGTTGGACACAACTGGCCGTAGAAAAAACAAATCCAGAGAAACATGGCGGTAAAGTTGTCGGTCTGGATATCTTGGAAATGGAAGATATCCCCGGTGCCGTTATCCTTCACAAGGATTTTACCGAAGACGATGCCCCCGACTTGTTGTTCAAAGCCCTTGACGGGCAGGCAGATGCCGTTATCTCCGACATGGCAGCGCCAACAACAGGGCACAAGCAGACAGACCATCTGCGCATTATGAGCCTTGCTGAAATGGCCTATGATTTTGCCCGTCAGGTTCTGGTTAAAGACGGTTTGTTCCTGTGTAAGCTGTTTCAAGGCGGCGCTGAAAACGATTTACTGCTCTTGCTCAAAAAAGAATTTCAAACTGTAAAACATATAAAACCGCCGGCGAGCCGCAAAGATTCATCAGAAACCTATCTGGTGGCCCTAGGTTTCAAAGGCATGGCCGAATAATTCATGCTTTAATGCTGATTTTACAAGATTTCATTAACAAAAACGTGCCACACTATGTGTCACATCCACCCACCACTTACTGCTAACAAGGTTGAAACGCTATGCGCCCTGATTCCTTTACCAAAGATATTCCTTTTTCTCTGACATTTGACGATGTCTTGTTGGTTCCTGCCGAAAGCCGCGTTTTGCCCAATGAAACAGACATATCAACAAAAATCAGCAAAAATATTGCGCTGAAAATGCCCTTTATGTCGGCAGCTATGGATACGGTAACCGAAACCAAGATGGCCATATCGATGGCACAAATGGGTGGCATCGGCGTTATCCACCGGAATATGCCAATTGCAACGCAAGCCGACAAAGTGCGCAAAGTAAAACGCTTTGAAGCCGGCATGGTTATCGACCCGATTACGCTAAATCCCGAAGCCAGCGTAGCTGAAGCTTTGGATATCATGAGCCGTTATAAAATTTCCGGTATTCCGGTTATTGATACTTCGACCCGCAAATTAGTCGGTATCATTACCAACCGTGATGTACGTTTCGTTGAGCATGTTGAAATGCCCGTTTCGGAGCTGATGACCAAAGATAATCTGGTCACAATTAAAGACAGCGACCCTATTGAACAGGATGAAGTCAAACGCCTACTTCACCAACACCGTATCGAACGTGTTCTAGTCGTCGACAAGGAATACCGTTGTACGGGATTGATTACCGTAAAAGACATGGAAAAATCGCAAAAATACCCATTAGCTACCAAAGATGAGCAAGGGCGACTGCGCGTTGCCGCTGCTGTCGGTACAGGAAAAGAAAATTTCGAACGTGCCATGGCACTGATTGACGCAGGGGTTGATTTACTGGTTGTCGATACGGCACACGGGCATTCAAAACATGTATGCGACATGGTTACACAAATCCGTAAACAGCGCTCTGCCCAAGTAGAAGTTATGGCCGGCAATATTGCCACGGCCGATGCCGTACGCGCCCTTAGTGATGCCGGTGCCGATGCTGTAAAAGTTGGTATAGGCCCCGGCTCCATCTGCACAACCCGTATTGTTGCCGGTGTTGGCGTTCCACAGTTATCCGCCATCATGGACTGTGTTTCCGAAGCACAGCGCCTGAATATTCCGGTGATTGCCGATGGCGGCATCCGTTATTCCGGCGATGTTGCCAAAGCGCTGGCTGCCGGTGCCAACGCCGTTATGATGGGTAGCGCCTTGGCCGGAACCGAAGAAGCACCCGGCGAAGTCTTTCTGTATCAGGGACGCTCCTATAAGAGCTATCGCGGCATGGGTTCGCTCGGAGCGATGGAACAAGGCTCGGGTGACCGTTATTCGCAAGGTAATGTAAAAGACTCCAGTAAATTTGTTCCCGAAGGTATTGAAGGCCGTATTCCATACAAAGGCCCTGTTGAAAACATCATTTATCAGATGCAAGGCGGTCTGCGCTCTGCCATGGGCTATACAGGCTGTCCTAATCTGGAGGAATTCCAAAAACGGGCACAGTTTACCCGCATTACAGCAGCAGGATCACAAGAAAGCCATGTCCATGACGTTGACATGGTACGTGAGGCACCTAATTACAGCGGCAAATAAGCAATCTCTAGCGTAAAGCTGTCGGCGTGGTATCAAGCGGCGGCAGCTTTTGTTTTTGTTGAGTTTTCTTTACGGCGTTTTCACGCAAAGGCGCAACCGCATTAATCGGTAAGCTGGTTGCCGCAACAACATTATGCGTTAGCTCATTCTGAACATAGGCGATAAGCTCCAGATTATCACGGATGTAATTATCCTCGAGAAATATCTCCACCGAGCCCGTACGTTTATCACTCATCGGCACCGAGACAAAATCACGAACGACATTGTCATGGAACAGAGTCTTACCCTTATTTGCTCCGGCAATAAGCATTTTATAGAGCCCTTTTTCAACCAGAGCGATGTGAACAATATAGCTGAATTCCGGAGAAAATCCTTCGGCATCATAGAAAATATTCAAAAATCGCCGTGATGATTTCTCGCCCCATATATCAATCCGTTTGTCGGGGACAATTTTCAAGGCATTTTCAATGCCCGTCAAAATCTGCATTCTATTTTTCTCGGTGTAAAACAGCCTGCCGTTAAGCACCGTTTCAGGCAGAGGTGCTACCGCCTTGTCCAATCCCATGGCATATGCACGGTGACGATCAGTATAAAGTTGCCTGCCATACGCATCTTTGAAACGGGTAGTATCCACAGAATTCGTATGAAAGTTCAATACATGAACCGGAATTTTGCGTTCCTGAACCTGTTTTAAAACATCATTCATAAAATTGTCCATCAACACGCAAGGGACACAGTTTTGAGAGGTAAAGGTTTCCACAACGACAAAAGAATTGGGAGATGCAGGAACCATTCGGGCAAAGGCAGTGTCATACACAACCGCTTTTTGATATGTGTAGTATTGAACAAAAACTATTCCCCCGATAGCCAAGACGATAAGTGCCCGTATCAGACCCATCGGCAATCCTTTACATTACTCCGTCACTGTAAAAACACATTCTTAAATGCAACGCCCATTATGCGCATCAAATGATTAAGAAATTGCATGGAAATCCCTTTTTTCTTTTCAGTCAAAGAGAGGTTAAAAACCGACCATATTTGTCAATTTAAATAAAAAAGTACGTTTTTCTTATTTTTTACCCAAAAACCACTTGAAGTCTTTTAAATTCCATGCATAATTTTGCAGTGAGGATTGTTTTAAGCTCTTCAGTGGCAGTCTCTGCCATGAAAAATACCGTAAAAACCCAATTATAAGGAATAATAACAATGATGAAACTTCTTGCTTTAGTATTAGTTGTTGGTGCCGCTTTGGCTGCTCCTGCTTGCTCTTCCGTTTCAGCCGAAGAAAGCGAAGCTAACGCCCGCGCCGGTCGCGCTTCTGACCGCGCTGTACGTGCCGAACGTATGTACAACGAATCATTGCGCAAATAATTCGTTTACACAACAGACAGAACGGCCGATGCGTTTTTCCATCGGCTTTTTTGTTGTCTAAAATCTAAAATTAGAATGAAACAGCAACAGGAACACCGCGTCTTTGGGTAACAACCTGCCGCACTTTTTTCCAGTCGATTTTCTTGTTCTTACCTTTCGACTCGCTGCGTATTTTTTCAATTAACCCTTCTGGCCATTCAAAGCTGGACAATTTACCCGAAAATTCAATTTCATCTGCCTGTTTGGCGGACGGGTGAGCCTCAAGATATAAAACATCTTTATTCCAAGCCATCTTTATCGGTTGGTTGACGATAGTAACCTTCGTTCCAACGGCGGTTTTGTTGTACATTGTAATAATATTTTCTGGATACATGCGGATACAACCCGAACTAACCCGTCGCCCCACACCCAACGGTTTGGCCGTGCCATGAATACGATATTCGGTCGTACCAATATACAGCGCATGCGTTCCCAAAGGGTTATCTTCACCGGGAGGAAAAACCTCAGGCAAAGACGGATCCAATTGACGCATCCGCGGAGTTGGACGCCATGTCGGCCCTTCGACTTTACGTGAAACTGTTGAGCTAAGAGAAGGCGTATTCAATCCCTCACGACCTATACCAATGGGATAAGACAATGGTGCCTTGCCTGATGTTTCGAAATAATACAGACGCATCTCTCCCAGATTAACAACAATCCCTTCATGAGGAGCATCCGGTAACACAATGCGGGTTGGAATGGTAATTTCCTCCCCCTCTTTCGGCAACCAGGCATCCATTTCGGGATTGGCGGCCTGTAATTCTACAAAACCAACATTGTATTTCCACGCCAACTCCGGAAGAGTCTCATCTTTAACAATCGTGTGCTTTTGCTCTTTACCGAAAATAAATGCCGGTGCCAAAACGGCTTCCTCCATTTTCCCGGGAGTGCTGTTACTTGCATGCTCTGCTGCATTAGGGTCAACAGATGCGGTTGCCCGTACAGATTGAATACCGGAAAACAATAGAATTATCGCTAGAATGCCTGCGGGAACACCCTTAAAAAAGATATTTTGCACCATGTAAAACCCTTTTCTCGTACCATGATTTCCTTTACACTATAATTCACATTTAGCGCCTTTGAAAGGCCACACTTATCCGCAATAGCGATAAAAAAGGAATTTTGCGTACTTCAATGCCCAGTCTTCAAAAGCTATCATCCTCCAAACTTATTATTTTCTGTCTTATCCTATGCATTGGTACAGGTTTTAACCCTTCTTATGTTCATGGGGCATCCAGCCGCGGGCTTCGTTTAACCGTCAAAGCCAACCAAGTCATGATATTCAAACGGTCACGTAAACTGCAATTACGATTGGACGACATGATTTTGCGTGAATTTCCTATTGCTCTGGGCTTTAATCCGAAGGGACACAAGCAATATGAGGGGGATGGCCGCACACCTGAAGGAAAATACACCATTTCCTGGAAAAATCCGCACAGCGACTTTTTCCTTTCTTTGAAAATATCCTATCCCAATCAAAATGACATTCGTAGTGCAAAACGGCGCGGTGATAGACCCGGAAATATGATTATGATACACGGGCTTCCCAATGACAGAACCGCAGATGATGTGGAACACCCCGATAAAGATTGGACGAACGGCTGCATCGCTATCAACAACGAAGAAATTTCAGAAGTTTGGGAAATGGTTGACGAAGGCACGCCCATTACCATTTATCCGTGACATATTAGACAGGCAGTTCTTCGATTAAAAACCCCGGAGGTGCGTGATGCGAAAGGCTACCGCCCTGTTGACCCAAACGGACAATTTCACTATTTCCCCAGACAAATGTATTAAACGCACCGCATCCCGGCGTAAAGGCCTGCCATTCAAGTGCCTGATACCCCGTACTGGAACATATCCAGCATGGCCGTGGGGGAGCGGCTACCGCTTTTTCTTCCCATGTCAGGATGGCCTGTTCATTATTGTCAGTCAATTGTTCAAGACGTATCATCAACTGATAGGCGCGTACATCTGCACCACGCTCAATTGCTCCTGTAAGGTAGCTACGGGCAAGTCCCCACAATTTATTATCCAACGCAACCTTACCTAATTGAATTAAGCGTTCGCAATCATGTGGATGCGACTTGGTAAAGCTCTCAATCTCGGTCACACCGCCTTTTCCTCCTATAAACCGCATATATTCTTGTAAAATAATTGGATGAGGTTGATTCTTCCACGCCTTCTTCAAAACGGACAGGGCCGCTTTCTTTTTGGCAAAATGATCCAATAAACGGGTATAGGTAATAACAGACGGAGCAAATGTCGGGTCAGCCTTATAGGCCTTCTCAACAAAAACGCGCTGTTGCTTACGATTATGGTCTTTTAAGGCCTCTTCCCCTTGCGCCAAATAAAGAGCGCTGCGCCACTGTATAAAGGTTGATTTGTCAAGAACACCCTGTTTATATGCCTTGGGCAAAAGCGCATGCGCCTGTTTCCAGTTGCGTTTGAATATTTCCAGTTCCAGAAGAAGAAAAATAACCCAAGACCGCTTTGGTTGAAGAGTGTACGCCTTACGTACAAGGGATAATGCCTCAGCCGTATTGCCATTTTTTATGGCTTGTGACAAAAGTCCGCGAATCCCGAAAAATACACCATCTTTATGTTCAAGAAGCCTGAGAAAGATTTCCCGCGTTGTAACACTGTCACCATTCAAATTGGCACTTTGCGCTCTGAGTAACAGGGACAACGTCACATCCGGCAGACGCTTTTCCGCTTCACGGGCATAATGTGCCGAAGATTTGGCGTCCCCGCTTGCCAAAGCCAGAAATCCTTTGGTAATGGCTTGATACCCTTTATTACGACTTTTCTCATGGGCATAATCCTGCATCACTTTTGGTAAGGCAATAAATTGTCGCCAGAGATGATATATCCCGGCAAATACCAGAAAAGCCAATGTTAGAAGAACAAAAACAAAGCTGGTATTCGCGCGGATGACATACTCGCCCCATTCCAGATGAATCGCTCCCTGATGACTAACCAGCCAAACAGCGACAAAAGTCAAAAGCGTAAGCTTCGTAAAAAACAGCAGCATCCGGAACATAGAGAACAATCCTTTGCTGTTCTTACGGCGTCATTTTCAGATTATAACCGCTATCTTTCAGGTATTTTGGAACAGGGGCTTTTATTTTACGCGGATCCTTGAATTTTAACTGAGCCGCATCTCGCGTTGCATCCAACCAGGGGCGAATAACGCCGTTCATGTATTCGGACGGAATATACTCACCCAATGCTGTTTCAAGCTGATTGATAAACGTGTTGGCAATTTGTGTAACAGCCAGTTTTTCAGTCACAGGAATAGCCACTTTGGCCGCACCGGCATCCAGTTTGGACAATTCATCCTGAGCAGCTTTGAGCTGGTTTGTTTCCAAATAGAATTTGGCACGTTTCAAAACATCGGCTGTGTTATTACCTTTGGGCAAATCACCTTTCTTATGAACGGAAATCAACTTGTTAAGCTCCAGCTTTGCTTTTTCGCCCGCGGACATGTTTTTATATTCCGAGCTAGCCGAAAGAATATCACCTGAAAGCATATCCAGCGTTTTAGCTATTTCTTTTGACTGGGGAATACCTGTTTCTGCAAAAGGTTTTAGCTGGGTAATTGTTTGCGATAATTGGGGATTATTGCTCATAAAAGCACTCAAAATTTGCAGTTCTGTACCAAAAGAGCCACCATTTTCAAAAGCGGTGGCGATACCGCCCGTGGATTCGACAAGACTGGCCATAGCCTCTTCCTGCAAATCTACCGTATCTTCTTCAACAACGGTTTCAATGCTTGGCTGTGCTGGTTCGGAAACATACGGCTGTTGTGCCAAAGCATCATCCAGCGCTATATCCGATTGCATGGTGTCAAGCTTATTGCCTACCGTTTCAACCATCTGACGAATATCGGATAGGGCACCTGTTGTATCCTCACCATAGGCCTGTTCAGCCTGATCGACCATCGTACGTAGCTGGTTATTGGATTCTTGCAAAGAAAGCAGTGTTTGTTCCATGTCAAACATTCTTACCGACTGACTTGCACTATCGTCCGCCTCCTGACGCAAGGCAACAAGCTCTTCTTGCATCGCGCGCGTTGTGGTTGCCAACTCAAACATTCTGTCCGCCATGGTATCAATGGTCTCTTTATATTGATCCAGCTGCTGCGTCATGGCGATATTCTGTTCTGCATAATAATCTGCCATGGCATCTTCTTCACGTTCCGGCAGAATATCCGGTGCAAAGAAAAGAATACCAATGATAAGCAATGTCAAACAAATGCTGACAACCGAAACCATAAAGGCACCGGCAACATTGATTTTATTTTCAGGTCTGAAGGAATATTCAGGCAGAGGGCGCGGGGCAAACTGTCCCCCACCGGCCGTCCCCGAAGAGCGACGATTATCGGCTGATTCTTCAAACTCATGGCCGGTGATACGGCCTGATTCAGCCTCCAGCTTTTCGGAAGAGCTCATTTCTTGACGCATCATGTTCAAAAGGGGAATAACCTTCCCTCCCAAATTATAATGTAACGCAGCAGATTCAACAGCATCGAAGCGCTGTGAAGGAATTGTTCCGCGTTTAGCCCATCCTTGTA
>QKJH01000164.1 GCA_003250865.1 Alphaproteobacteria bacterium
GCTGTTGTCGTGGATGGAGAAATTAAAATCCGCCCGATTATGTATGTCGCTCTTACCTATGATCATCGTTTGATTGACGGACGTGAAGCCGTTTCCTTCCTGTACCGCATCAAGGAGATTGTTGAGGATCCTCAACGTATGTTGATTGAGGTATAAAAGCTTGATATTTTCCGTAACTTTGTTTATAACATGTTTATAAGCAACAAAAACGGGTAAAGTAATGGCTTATATTCCAGATCCTATACATGGCCAAATCAGAATTTCCGGCGAATCAGGGCCTCTTGTTCAGCGAATCGTCCATACGCCTGAAATGATACGTCTTTTGGATATTTCACAATTAGGCTTGGTCAAGTTTGATGAGCCGTCTCTGACGCATTATCGCTATCCGCACAGTTTGGGTTGCTACGCTATCAATGTTGAAATAAACAATTTTATTCGGGAAAACTATCCTCAAGGGTATAAATATCCCCGTTATCGTGCCCACGAAGCAGCCGTGGCCGCGTTAACCCATGACACGGGACATAAACCGTTTAGCCATGTAGTTGAGAATGTTGCCAAGTTGGCCGGTAAAACACACCGTCCTCATGAACAATGGTCCAAAGAGATTATCACAAACGAAGAATCTCATATTTATCATGCTATTCGTGACTTTGATCATTTGGGCGTTAATGCATATCGCGTAGCAAAAATGGTTTCCGATGATTTTCCTGAAGATATTTTTGCAGCGACAGTTTCTTCCCAGTTTGATTCAGACCGCTTGGACTGGATGTTGCGTGATCAGCCGACCGTACGTAAATTCGATTGGCGTAAGATTCTTGAGCTTTCCCAGATAGAGGCAGTCGATAGTGCCAAAGGTGGAAAACGTGTGGCCATGGTGCTTTATGGTGATGGCATAGTAGAGATGAAAAACTATCTTGTTGCCCGCTACGATGCTTATAAGACTTTGTATCAGGGAAGCAACAAAACTGCTATCGAGGCACAGCTGCGCTCGGTAGCTTTGCGTATCGGCAAAGTAGTCGAAGAAGTTGGCTCGGAAAAACTTCATATCTTTGATGACAATGCTTTTATCCAGTTTCTTAAAAACGGCGATGATATTTCCTTTAAAACATATATGGAGATGGATGATGCCAGTGTTCGGGAAGTCATAAAAAATGCCAAGAAATTTGGCGGCGAATATGACGAAAAGCTGGCTGTTTATGCCAAAAGCCTGTTAGAGGGACCTAATCGTTTTGTTGGTGTTACTATTCAGGACTATCTGGACTTGGACGACAGTAATAAAGATGCTGTTTTAGGTGCTGTGCGCGAGTGGATGACACAGAACAATCTTGAAGAGCATTACGACTATCACATTGTTGCCAGCGGTAAAGCGGGATACAAGCATGTTACGGATCCTGAGAAAGAAAATCTGAAAATTATGGCATTTAGTCAAAAAAAGCGCGAGATTTGCGACTTATATGATGTCAGTTCGGAAGTTCGCCAGCTTACCCATTTGTATCAACTTTATACCGTTGTGGTTCCTAATCAAAGTTATGCCGAAAAGCTAACGGATTTTCTCTATGAATTGAAAAACAATACGGTTTTTGCCACGAATCGAGAAAAAGGGCAACCGTTCCAAAAAAGTCTTGATTTGAAATAGCTCTTACCCAATCTTAATGATATAATCCTATTCTAGCAGGTACGGTTTTACCAAAAAACAGGGATAATTATGTCTGAAAATTATGATGTTGTTATTATCGGCGGCGGTCCCGGAGGCTATGTTTGTGCCATACGTGCGGCTCAATTGGGAATGAAAGTTGCCGTTATTGATAAACGGGAACGGCTGGGAGGTACATGTCTGAATGTTGGTTGTATTCCCTCCAAAGCATTGTTAACCGCCTCTCACAAATTCGAAGAAGCCGGCGAAAAGTTTGAACTAATGGGTATCGAGGGCTCCAAGCCGAAATTGAACTTGAAACGCATGATGGCATTCAAAGATACGGTAATAAAAGATAATGCGCGCGGCATTGAGCATCTGTTTAAAAAACATGGTGTAACGTGGATATGCGGCAGTGCCGAATTCAAGTCCCTACGTACTTTGTCGGTAAAACCACTCCCCAAGGGACATCGATATGATGTTACGGGACAGCATATCATTCTGGCTACCGGCTCCGAACCTGTGGCTTTGCCGGGTATTGAGGTCGATGAAAAAACGGTTGTTACCAATACGGGGGCATTGTCTTTGACCGAGGTGCCAAAGAAAATGCTTATAATCGGAGGTGGGGTTATCGGTTTGGAGATGGGTGTTGTTTGGCAGCGCTTTGGTACCAAAGTAACGGTTGTTGAATACGCAAGCCGTATATTGCCGGCCATGGATAATGAAATTTCTGTGACCATGCAGGCTATATTACAAAAGCACGGAATGGAATTTCATCTTGGAGCTAAAGTTACCGGGGTTAAAAACGGTAAAAAGGGCGCCAAAATATCCATTGAATCAGTCGATGGAAAAAGCAAAGAAACTCTTGCGGCTGATGTGGTTTTGATGTCTGTCGGACGAAAAGCCAACACAGAAGGCCTAAATTTAGAAATTCCTAATGTTAAGCTGGATGATAAAGGCCGTATCGAGGTTGATGGGCATTTTAATACGTCCACCAAGGGTATTTATGCGATTGGGGATGCTATTGCCGGTCCGATGCTTGCACATAAAGCTGAAAAAGAGGGTATTATTCTAGCAGAGCTGTTAGCTGGTCAGTCGGGACATATCAATTACAATTTAATTCCCGCTGTAGTATATACTTCCCCTGAGGCGGCTTCCATTGGAAAAACCGAGGAAGAGTTGAAGCAGGAAAATGTTAGCTATAAAGTGGGCAAGTTTTCTTTTGCGGCCAATGGGCGGGCTCGTTCAATGGGCGAAACGCAGGGATTTGTAAAAATATTAGCTGATTCTAAAACTGATGCGGTTCTAGGCTGTCATATTATCGGTGCCGAGGCAGGGAACATGATTCACGAAGTTGCCATGGCCATGGAATTTGGAGCGGCATCGGAGGATATTGCCCGCACATGCCATGCTCACCCCACATTGAATGAAGCGGTAAAAGAAGCGGCCATGGCCGTTGATAAACGCGCTATTCACAGCTGATGGGGTGAATGAAATATGAGAAAAATCTTAATTTTATTTTTGGTGCTATTTTATCCGTTTACAGCATTTGCGGTGGATGACGCTGAGAAAAGCGCAAAAGAAGTGCCTGTTCCTGAAATTTCCTATGGACAGAAAGTTGAGATTGTTGTTCCTCTTCAGAAAAACCCTGACGTGTTGTCCGTAACTATCAATCAAGAAGGCAAAGACGTATCTTTATTGCTGACTGTCAGCAACGAATGCAAGTTTGACAGGGCAAAAGAACTGGGTAGTGCCTTTCTTATGAAAACAAAAACCGTTACTCTGGATGATCCTGCGGGTAAAGAAGAACCCGGAACAGGGCTGTATAATTACGCTATAACCATTACACGCAGTAACGGTAAAATTATTGTCGAAGGCATAAAGGCCGGGGACAAAAAGGAAATAGAATGGTTCTAACCGATGCCTTAATGGCGTGGGTGAAAATGTTCAACCGTATTGCGTAGGTCCTCAATATCCAATTCTGTGTATTTTTGTGTGCTGCTAAGAGATGCGTGCCCCAGTAACTCTTGGATTTCTCGGATATTGGCTCCGTGCCGAAGAATGTGGGTGGCAAAACTGTGCCTTAGTGCATGGGGGGTTACCGTATCCGGTAAGCCGAGCTGATGGCGAATGGAACGCATCTCTCTTTGAGCTACGCCCTGATTAAGTCGCTTTCCCCGTGCTCCGTAAAAAACAGGGCATGTTTTGTCTGTTGAAAACGGGCAGTTGGATACGTACAGTTCTATCATTTTGCGTACAATGTCTAAAATAGGGACAATGCGCTGTTTGTTTCCTTTCCCTGTTACCTTAATGGTTTCACTCATGTCAGCAATGTCACCATGATTAAGTGACAAAGCCTCATCAATACGAAGGCCTCCACCATACAAGAGGAAAAACAAGGCTCTATCACGGATTCCCTGCCAATCATCACGAAAGAGGGAAGAATCATTCATCATTTTTGATGCCTCAGTTTCACTGATGGGACGGGGGAGTGTCTTATGGATTTTGGGTGTACGTATTAAAGATATAGCAGGATTATGTAGCGTACCTGTTTTATCTAGCCAATGAAAGAAATTACGTACGGATGACACGGCACGCGCACGGGATCGTGCTGTCAGTTCATGTTGCGAAAGATGTGAGAGCCAGCTACGGAAGTCGGTGATTTTTAATTCCGATAAATCATTAAGTGATGGCGGGTGACCGATGTGAGAGGATATAAAGCGCAAAAATTCCGTTAGGTCATGGCTGTAATTGCGTAGCGTATGGCGGGAAAGACGGCGGATGGACGCAATATTGTCTTGCCACCCGTGAATTTTTGTTTCCACGTCTGGTTTTGCAATTATTAGAATATTCTTATCCATTATGCCGCAAGCCAGTATTTTAATGTTTTTTCAATAACTTGTGTTAGGAAGCGGATGAGTTCTGTGCCTTGGGTATCGTCAAATACGGTTGGATTGCGTGATGCGAAGGCAACCAGACAGGGTGTGTGTTTTGAGATGTCTTGTAATTGCACCAATGCATGACTTTTTACAAGATGAGCCGCACCTTTGCCGTAAAGCGAAGAAACATATTCGGGGTTCGTAATATTGGCCTGAAGTTTAAAGTTTTGCCCCTCCAAAAGCGCAGTAATAACCCCTTTTTCAGCCATGCGGATACCATTGCTATAATGGTGCGGTAGCTCATAATCGCCCTTTTCAAGGATAATAGCGACCATATCAACGTCTAGAATGAGGGGCAGTTCTGTAATAACGGTTTCCAGATACTCTTCTAGCGAGCGCACGTCCAGAATGCGTAAAGCCGCTGTGTGAATACGATTGAGGGTCGACATATTACTACGCGATATTTCGATAAGAGCCTTGCGGTCTTTTATTGCGCGTTCCTTATCGCTTTTAAGGCGGTTGAGCATAAAGTGTTGAAAATCAACAACACTACCACTTTTATGTACCGAAGGGGGCGTGATATGCGCAAGAATATCCTCGTTCTTTGAAAGAAAATCCGGGTTTTCTTTTAAAAAGGTAAGAACTTGTTCAGCGGTCAGGTATGTTGTTTCAGTCATTATCACAGTATCTTACAATATGGATTGTTTGGATTTTTCCCAGTCCAGAGAAAACAGTTTTATACCTTGATCTGTCAGGGGGTGTTTAAACATCTCATGCAAAATCTTCGGGGGCACGGTAGCAACATCTGCTCCCGCTTTGGCAGCACCGACAACATGATCGACACAACGAATCGAAGAAGCCAAAACGCTGGTATGAATATCAGGATAGTTGCGAAAAGTCTCGACAATATCGCGGATCAGTCCAACCCCATTTCCACCGTTATCTTCAACGCGGCCGATGAATGGCGATACAAAAGTCGCACCGGCTTTGGCGGCCAAAAGTGCCTGGGATACTGAAAAACAAAGGGTGGCATTTACCATTGTCCCATTATCTGACATGTGCTTGCAGGTTCTTAGCCCATCAGGGGTTAGTGGAACTTTGATGGTGATATTGGGCGAGATGCTGGCCAGCTTTTCAGCCTCTCTGATTTGGGTCTGAAAGTCACTTGCCGTAACCTCTGCTGAAATGGGGCCATTAACCATTTTTGAAATATCACTAATAGTATCAATAATGTCTTGGCCGGATTTAGCAATAATACTGGCGTTTGTTGTAATGCCGTCAATCAGCCCTGCTTCACTGAAAAAACGGATTTCATTCAAGTCAGCGGTATCAAGAAAAAAGCGCATGGGTTATTTTCCCCCTTATCCTTGGTTAAAACTTGCCTTATGCTATGATGTATAAGCATTCTCATTTAATAAAGAGTTTAAGAGCCCAATAAAACAATGGATCTTTTTAACGAAGAGCAAAATAGTGGAAAAATTGGCACAGGCAAGAGCGTGGTGACAGTCCTACCGCTACGCCCTTTGAATAAAGGCTACACATACAGTGTTCTGTCCGGTGAAACTGTATCTGCGGGGAGTTATGTTCGCATTCCAATTGGCAACTCAGAGGTTCTGGGGGTTGTTTGGGACGTAAAGCCGGATGCTAACATTCCCGAAAAACGATTAAAAGAAATACTTGAAGTGTTTGACATACCGGCCATGCCGCCGTCTTTACGCCGTTTTATTGAATGGGTTTCGGCTTATACGCTTTGTCCTGTTGGACAAACACTTAAAATGGCTGTTGCAGGGGAGCGGTGTCTTGCTTCGCCAAAAAATATCAAGGCATTTCGTTTGGCTGATGACTATACTTTAGCAATACAAAGAGCCAAGCAGACCAAGACGAGACAGCGCGTCATCGAATGTTTGGAAGTAATGGGGGCGGGCACGGTAAATGAGATTGCAGCCGAAGCGGGGGTGTCGGCCGGCGTTATCAAGGGCATGGAAGATGCAGGCATTGTTCAAAGCTTTACTTTTCAACACGAAGAGAAATGGCCGCATCCAATAGAAAAACTCCCTAATTTACCGGAATTATCCGTTATACAAAAGAAAACAGCTGACGCACTTGTCATATTAGAAAAAAGTCATAACTTTTCTGTTAGTGTTTTGGATGGTGTAACCGGCTCAGGAAAGACCGAGGTGTATTTTGCGCCGGTACGTAGTGCTGTGTCTGCCGGACATCAGGTGCTTGTTCTTGTTCCTGAAATTGCCTTGACCCAACAGTTTTTATCAAGGTTTAAAAAAAGATTCGGTGTTGAACCGGCTCAATGGCATTCAAATATGACCCCGTCTCAGCGACGTAAAGTATGGAGAGGTGTGGCGCGTGGTGAAATACAGGTCGTTGTGGGTGCCCGCTCGGCGCTGTTTCTTCCGTTTGAAAAACTTGGGCTTATTATTGTTGATGAGGAGCATGACCCTTCTTACAAGCAGGAAGAGGGCGGAACGATTTATCACGCGCGTGATATGGCAATCGTACGGGCAAAGCATGAAAATTGTCCTGTGATTTTGGTTTCAGCAACCCCCTCTCTAGAGACTGTGCAAAACATCTGGGACGGCAAATATCATGAATATCATTTACCGGAACGCCATGGTGGGGCTGTGTTACCAATTGTCGAGGCTATTGATATGCGTACACAAAAAATGCCAAGACAGTCATGGGTGTCGCCAATTCTTCTTGAAAGTGTGAAAGAGACACTTTCTAAGGGGGAACAGGCTTTACTGTTTTTAAATCGTCGCGG
The DNA here is from genome assembly GCA_003250865.1 of Alphaproteobacteria bacterium. Taxonomy (GTDB): domain Bacteria; phylum Pseudomonadota; class Alphaproteobacteria; order Micavibrionales; family SZUA-601; genus SZUA-601. Next base: position 7,289 of record QKJH01000164.1, read on the forward strand.
ATATGCTCCGCTAACGCTTTGCCGTACGTGTGGTGAACGCCTCTCCTGTCCCCAATGTACGTCTTGGCTTGTCGAACATAAAAGCGGTAAAAAGCTGCTTTGTCATCATTGCGGTTATAGCGAAGGCTTCCCTGAAAAATGCCCGGAATGTGAAGCGGAAGATTCGTTGGCTTCGTGTGGGCCTGGTGTGGAACGAATACATGAGGAAACGCTTAAATACTTTCCAAATGCATCAATATGCGTCCTTTCTTCTGATATTCAACGTAATCCGAAGAGTTTATCCGATGTTTTGTCGGCAATCGCCCGCAGAGAGTACGATATTATTATTGGAACGCAGATTATTGCCAAAGGGCATCATTTTCCCCTGTTGACTCTTGTTGGCGTGATTGATGCCGATTTGGGTTTGTCAGGTAGTGATTTACGGGCAGGAGAACGAACATTCCAGCTGTTACAACAAGTATCAGGACGGGCCGGGCGTGAAAAACAACAGGGACATGTTCTGTTACAAACCTATACACCTGAACATCCACTAATGAATGCGCTGGTAGCCAATGATCGTGACCGATTTTACAGTGAAGAAATGCAAGCGCGTAAAACAGCCTTTATGCCGCCCTATTCCAGACTGGTAGGTGTTGTTATCACTGCCGATACAGATGCACGAGCCAGTGACTTTGCTCATGCGGTTGTTAAAATGGCGCCTATTGAAAAAGATGTTACCGTTTTAGGACCCGCCCCCGCTGTTATTCATCAATTGCGGGGATTGTATCGCTATCGCATTCTGGTGCGCTGCCCCAAAGACTATAAAATCCAAACTTATATGCGCGCGTGGCTGGAT
>QKJH01000169.1 GCA_003250865.1 Alphaproteobacteria bacterium
CGGGCCCGCGTCGACGGGATGGCTGATGATTTGGACAGCACACCCACCTGCTTTTAGGGGCAGGTGTTAAAACCTGGCGGACGGCATCACGGGATACATTTGATAAAGCGGAATTGTGTAACGGTAGCACCTACGACTCTGACTCGTATTGTCTAGGTTCGAATCCTAGTTCCGCTGCCAGACGAAAACCCCGAAACCACGATGGTTACGGGGTTTTCTCTTATCTAGATATTGAAAAATGCAGCGACTGGCACATTTTGGACACAAAACATTTACTTTCCGAAATAAAGATCACTGATGACCTGTGAAGATTTACGCTTGCTCTCATTGACGACGTGCGCATATTGCTTCAGGGTGAAGCGAGCGTCAGTGTGTCCAACAAACTCCTGAACGGTCTTTGGAGACAGGCCCGATTCAATTAAGTATGTCACGACTGTATGCCGAAGGTCGTGCAGCCGCATCTTTGGGAACCCTGCTTTTGCTGCGGCCTGTTTATAGCATCTGGTCAGCTTTGCAGGGCGGACGGGCTTTCCAATTTCGTTCGTGAAAATCAGAGGTGATGCTTGTTTCATATCATTGGAGGCATTTCGTTTGTAAAGCTCTGAGAGCGTATCTAGCAGCACATCCGGCGCAGGAAGGGTACGATAGGAGGACTCGGTCTTTAGTTCGCCAATTTCAAGGCTATGCGTTTCCTCGACGTAGATAAGAGACCGGTTTATCGAAATCGTCTTTTCCATAAAATCGATATCTGACCAATAAAGCCCCATTACCTCGCTTCTGCGAATACCAAGTATGGCACAAGTCAAAATAGCTTCATATAGTTCGGTATCTTTTATAGCGTCAATAATACTTTTCAACTCATTCCGTTCAGGAATGACGTATTCAAAACTTTTGCTTTTCGGAAGCGTGATATTATCACATGGGTTGTGCATCAGCAGTTTGGTTTTGACAGCCTTATTCAAAGCCGTAGAGAGGACTCCATGCACATTTCTTATTGTCTTGGGGCTGTAAGTCTTGGCAGGGCTAATAAGCACTTCCTCTTTATTTATAGTTTTATATTTTGCGGCTTTGAATTCGGTCATAAGCATTTTTTTATAAATCTGCTGAATCTGAAGTGTGGTCAAGTCTTTCAAACGCATCTGCCCGACCGATGGAATAATGTGCTTTTTCATGTAACCCATCGCCGCTGTTTTGGTATTGGAACGCATGTGTGCGCAATAGGTATCAAAATACTGATCGAGGTATGCTTTAACAGTGATCTTACCGGCATTGGCGTAAGTACCCGTTTGAAGTTCATGCTCGACTTCAGCGGCAAACGCCTTAGCGTCCTTGGCTTTATCGAAAGACTTGTTGCGTTGTTTGCGTTGCCCATTTTCATAAACATCAAAACGTACACGATACTTGTCTCCGCGTTTACTGATAGTAGCCATTTTTGAACCTCCTTATTTCAATCGTAGCCTACTTTATTCCATTGTATAGAATAAGATGTACGACATTTTGGTCACTGTCTTTGCGCGTACCTTCGATCTTTATTCACCCACTCCCACTTTATGTCCATATAGTCTTTATCAATTTCAGGATGACGCAAAACTATCGCGAACCGGACAGAAGGCGGAGGTTCGTGAAATTGATCAGGTTTAGTCATATTTTACAAGAAAATAGCACAAAAAGCTTGAAAATAGGATTCAGTATAAGTATTATATAAATAATCATACTCAACATCTATTTGCGCTTGCATCTTAGCTCCAAAAAATTACACCAAACTCAAAAAATTTAACAGTAAGGAATTTGACGGAGGCCCTATGAAAAAAATAATACCGCTTATTATTACCCTTATTTTAATTTTTGGAGCTTTTCCCGTAGCCGCGTTGGCGGCTGATACACCTGAAAGTATAAACAGAGACGGCCTTGTGGTGACGTTAACGACCGACAAGACCGACTATACATCCGAGGAACCTATTACCGCCACTGTGACGGTCACAAACACCAACGATGTCGCAGTTTCAGGCATCAGGCTGAGTATGGTGCTGGCTGAAAGTTTGAAGCTGCAATCCAATGAGCTTCCGAATATCATAGAGCTCGAAGCCGGAGAATCCGCTAAATTTGTGTGTACAGTGGTTTCGATTGGCATCGCAGCAGCTGTTACCGGAGGCTCACCTGATACTAACATAGGTGAGGCTGCTGAGAATCCGGCATCAGATAAGAGCAACCAGGTTGCTTCTGGCTTTGGCTGGTGGTGGATTGTGCTGGCAGCTGTTCTGGCTGGTATTGTGGCTGTACTAGTGATCTTCCGTAAAAAGATACTCAAGCTATTCAAACGTTCCTTCTCGTTGTTCATGATATTCGCGATACTGATATCGATCTTCGTACCGTTTGTTGCCCCTGTTAATGCGCAGGCAGCAGAAGCTGTTAATAATTCTGACAATAAATTTTCTGTAAGTCAAACCATTACTATAGATGGGGTTTCGCAGACTATTACCGTCGAAGTTTCGTATGCCGCTGTCTCAGAATCCGATACCACATCCCCCGAGATGCTAACCGTTAAATTTGAAACCAACGGCGGCTCAGCCGTTTCGCCTATGAAAGTCAAGTCTGGCCGAAAATTATCCACGATTCCAACACCCGCCAAAACAAATTCTGCGTTTACCGGATGGTTTACCGACAAGAAGCTGGACAAGCGGTTCTATTCGGATCAACCCATTACGCGCAATATGACGCTTTATGCATCCTATTCTTCTACGCAAACGCCCAGCAACCAATATATTGATCCGGAATATTTTGTGGATAACTGCAATCCCAACTATGCCATCTCTATCGCTTCCCCTGTCGCGCTAACGTCAGCCAACCTGTCAAGCTATGTGCAGACATCCACGATGGCAGACAGTTTCCCGGCACTGAATGTTACCGGCAGCGGGGGCATCTATACCATCTCGCCGGCAACACCTTACGAAGCGGCGGAAACCTACCAGCTTACGCTGACGGACAACGCGCTTTCATTCCAAGGTATGCCCAGTGATATCCGCACCTGGAGTTTCCGGATCCACAAGGATTCAACCAGTATTCTCGACCTCAATGATGATATCACCTATGTGCTGTGGTCGGATGTAGAAAAGCTGGGCGATGATGCCTATTTGGTGCCTGCAGCCCTTAACATCACAAAGGATGACACCGTCTGTTTCTGGGACGGCACCGTCAACAACAATACACTTTTTTGCCGCGTTCTGCTTGCTGAAGCGCAAACGGGAGCAGGTGGCGAAGCTTTAACACTGCTTACCACCAAAAGCAGCGATTTTTCTGATATCCTGGAAGATGTCGATTTATGTGGTGAAAAGCTCATATCTCCCAAGGATTATATTAACCAAATCAATACCCAAGAAATAGCGGAGGCGGTTAAAAGCAGCGAGGGAACCCAGCAGCTGACGAGGATTCTTGCCGGGTTAGTTTCCGAAAGCCCGACGGTTCAAAATATGATGTCAAGCGCGAGTGGTGTATTTGATCCCGTTGAAGAAAATTATACGTCTGAGATCGTACGTTCACTTGCAGACGGCCTTACGGTCACAATTAAGACTGGCACCGCAAGAAATCCTAATTTTAATCCTTTCCCCGAAGATCCGGATTATCCGAAGGATTTTGATCATTTTGCTTTGACGTTGATATTTGATTATCAAACTTGCCTCAAAGATAAAATCAATCTCCACGCGACTTTCACCGTTACAGAATATTTGGGAATGGTGCTGTGTTATAACATAGAGACAGATTATTCTTATGATGAGTTCATTAAGGCCAATTTGCCGGAGATGGATCTTGAATTAGCAATCGACAGTCTTTCACAGACGGATGTGGATCTCACCATAAAAGTTTGGACGGTGGACACAAGCGAAGACGATTATATTGATATCACCGAAGAAATTGAGGAACTGACTGACCCGGGAAATGAAGAAGATGGCGGTGTCGCCGATATCCTTCAACAGGTCCTGGGGGCCAAGGGTGAATATATAGAACTTCTGAATCAGAATCTTGTCTCAATCCCCATGGTCGTCCTTGATTTCTTTGTGGTGGATATTGAGCTGAACTTTGTTGTTAAAGTCAATTTCGCTGCCGGGATTAATGCCCACACCACTTTGTTATCAGCCAGGCGCGTGGGCATCAAGGGCGGCACGAATACCGAAATGCAGCAATATAACCACAAGATACCCGGTGATAACCGTTACAGCTTCGATTTCTTCGCTGCCGGTTATCTGGGCTTCAAGACGGGGCTCAATCTGTCCGTCAACTTTTATGTCGTCGGCCTTGAAAGTCTCGGCAAAGTGGGCTTCAGCGGCGAATTGGGCGCCTATCTTGACATCTACGGCTTCCTGCATTTGCAAATCAGCAAGCCTTACGACGATGTTTATAAAAATGAAAAAGGAGAATATGAAGTCTGTACGCCTACATTTTCAATAGAAGGCGGCGTGTATATGGAACTTGGCGTTTATATTGAGCTGAAAATATTTGCGAAGTCGGATTGGTTCAAGGCGAAGGCCGAGCACACCCTCTACGAGCATAAATTCCCTGTGTACAATCTGGGCAACCAATATCAATTTCTCAAGTTTACGAACAGCAGCCAACAAATTGCGTTTAATACACCCCGTTATCCGCTCCAAAATGCGGCAGGTTTGCTTGAGGCAGAGTATATCGACTTAACAACAGGGATAATATCCACCAGAGACCATGCCGCCTTTCAAGATTTTGAGTTTAAGATATCTTCAAATTATTTGAACTGCTATAACAAAGAGATTTATACCTTCAATATTGGCGGCCAAAACCGGATTGACGCGACAATGGACGTGTATTATAAAGGCAGCGGCCTATCCTTTTCTTATAATCAGAAGAAAGGCGCTACCTATAAGACGGTCGATCTGATATGGCTTAACCCGAGTAATCCGAACCTCGATATTTCAAATGCATTTAAATTCTTTAAGGCAACCTATATTGCGGATTACGGCAGCTGGCAAAAGCAAATCATGCAAAAAGATGTGCGCTATGGCGCTGCTCCGGGTTTCCCGGGCTATACCGTTTTAAGCGATTTCAATCGGTATGGAGAAATCTCGGGTTATACCGGCGACTTTAACCAACCCATTTTGCAGGATACTGTTTACACGATACATTTTAAGCCGAAGCAGAAACTCGTATCCTTCATTACATATTACGGAGGGAAATGGCATCTGGATGTGTATCCGGTCAACATGGGGGAAAAGCCCGTCGTTCCGGTGGGATACGATTCTTCCGGAGCAGAAGGCATATTTTTCACCGAATGGACAAGCGCGTACGGCTGGGGTCTGACTCCATCAGGCGGCGCGCTAAAAGTGGATTCTCCGGTCACTCAAGCTTCGAGCTATGACTATTATGGTCTGGATACCACGAAGCCGTATTACAGCGCCTCAGGCTCTTATGAAGAGTGTATAGACAAATATTATGAGGGCTCACCCGGCTACGCCGACCGTTCCGTGTATCTTTTTAAGGCGCAGTATCGGGGAAGCCAAAAATATACGGTTGATTTTATCTATCCGGCCATGTCGTATAGCTATCGCGGAACGCCCATTAACTGCGAACGCGAAATAATTACTAAAGAGTTTGGGTTTAATGAGATCATTCGCACCGGACAGCTTTACACCGGCTACTACCCCGGCTGTGATTTTCTGGGATGGGACGCCGATAATGACGGTGTGGCGGATTATGCACCCAATATCCAGCTGCCCACGGCGACGCAGAATATGACACTGACGGCAATCTTACAGTTCAGAACATACACTGTAAAAGTGCTTGACGCCGATGGGAATTTAGCGGATACGCTCACCGCCAACGAGGGCAGTCTGCCGTCAATAATAAACACAAGCCCCGCATACCCGGGCGTCGGGGAATATAACTTTAAATACTGGGCTTTGTCCAAGGCGGGCGGAGCGTTTGCCGAGTGGAAAAACGGCAGTGACCCTGGCGTATTTGCCGATTGGACGATTAAGCCCGTTTATAACAAGCTTTATACAATCACGTTTGATTACGTGGGCGGCAGATACAACGGAGAACAGAGCGAGACACTGAAGCTGGAGGCCGGAACGTATAAAGTAACGGATGTGCTGAACGCAACACCGGTAAAAGATGCTGACATTCGCAACACCTATGCTTTTGACGGCTGGGATTGCGGCGAAAGCTTCACCATTGCGGGGGATGCGACGATAAAGGCTGTCTATAAAGCCACGGCCATTCCATATACCGTGGAATATTACACGGCTTCGGGCACTTTTTCCAACGGAGAGAGCACCACGACATACACAGGGGATTACGACAGCTGGCTGAGCTTCAGAGACGGCTTCTTAGAACTGCACCCGATGGGCGCGTATAAAACAAACACGGTGGATAAAACCTACACCCTCGATAGATGGGATATCAGTTGGGATGGCTTAACAAAAATCCGCTATGAAGCGGTGTGGACGGAAGCACCCAGAAATTACACGGTGACGTTTGATGCCGGTGACGGCAGTTTCTCCTCGACAGGGGGGAGCACAAGAACCCAAACCGTGGCCTATAACGCGTCCGGCGATTTTACCACCTATAATGCCGATATTGTTGTAAAACCCACGGACGAATATTTCACCTACAAGCATACCGGCTGGATAGATCAGTTGGGCCAGCATTATAATTTGACTGACGGGTACACCATTCAAGGTGATACGACGTTCACTGCTGTTTTCGAGACGGATCAGCCGATCATTTATACGATCTCGCTGCTTGCCGCCGGAGGCATATTCTTAGATGACGGAAGTACGACCAAAAACTATACCGGCCGTTATGGGGAAGATACCAATATTAATGTGGCAGATCCTTATCGTGTCAGCCCGGATCCAGCATCGTATCACTATGTTTTCGATGGATGGTCTTCCGATATACCTGCAACCTTCACTGAAAATGTGACGATCACAGCGCAATGGAGAACAACTGACGAGTATACCATCACTTTTGACGCCAACGGCGGTGCCTTTACCGGCGGAGACGAGATTGTGACGCAAACATATCACTATAATGACACCATTACGCCGCCGGATGATCCGGTGAAGGCGGACGACGATGATTACACCTATGCATTTATTGGCTGGAGTTCATCATTTGGCCCGGTGACAGATGACGTGACATACAAGGCGCACTATCGTGGCACGCTTAAAGGTGGCCTGCCGGCAGCCGGCATCACGGTATCCGACGGTACGGATAGTGAGACGGTCAGCAGCTCCGGCAGCATTTCGGGCTATACTTACGCGTTGGAAGAACGTGATAGCGAGGGTGACATTTATCAGATTCCCGCTCTTACCATTACAGGTGATAGCCTTGCCTTTAGCGGATTTGATAACGATGTGTACATCATCATTGATTCCGGGTGCAGCAGTGTGAGCTTTGATAATCTTGAACTAAGCGGCAAATACCCCTTCGGCGACGGCATGCTGGTTATTCCCTATGTTGAAACATCTCCTGATGTGACCATCAACATTTTAGGAAACTGCAAACTGGAAAACACATCGGATTATGCCCAAGCCATTTGGAGCAGACGCCCCATTGTATTAAACGGACAGGGGACAGATGCAACACTCAGCATTAGCTCCATCGGGCTTGATGCAACCTACGTGAGAGGAGGCATTGAGACAAACAACCTGACTTTGAACGTCACTGCAGCGGCTGGTACCCTCGACCCAAGTGCATCCGCAGTTGCATTTAACGGTGATGGTGGCAGCACAGCTGTCTGGCGTTTTGTCGATTCCGACGTCACAGCGCGGGGCATGGGTGTCTTTAATCTGATAGGAAACGTTACTATAGAGGGTGACTCTCAAATCAGCCTTGTTTCCA
>QKJH01000212.1 GCA_003250865.1 Alphaproteobacteria bacterium
ATCATATTGATTTGTCCCTAAAGGAAATGCTGGTTGAAAGCGTTATGGCCAAGGGAGAACTGTCGCTTACCTTTCGACGGGATGATGTCAAAAACGCCATTAAATTCCTGATTGAAGATCCGGCGTGTGATTTCAAAATGCTCATTGATATTACAGCTGTTGATTATCCGGCAAGGCAGCCGCGCTTTTGTGTCGTTTATCACATGCTCAGCCTACGGTTCAATCATCGCGTCCGTATTAAAACATGGGTGGATGAAAGCCAGTCTGTCGATACGTTGACCGACTTGTATGAAAGCGCCGGCTGGTACGAACGCGAAGTATTCGACATGTTCGGAATCTCCTTTATCGGGAACGAGGATATGCGTCGTATCCTGACCGATTACGGGTTCGAAGGCCATCCCTTGCGCAAGGATTTTCCGCTAACGGGCTATGTAGAGGTTCGCTATGACGAGAAACAGTCGCGTGTGGTGTATGAGCCTCTTGAACTGGTGCAGGATTACCGCGCATTTGATTTTGAATCACCGTGGGAGGAGGGGATGGTGAATATTCAGCTTCCTGGTGATGAAAAAGCGGTCAAGCCTGCCTTTGCCGAAGGTGATAGGGGGGATGAGTAGTCATGACAGCCAAACTGGATAAGCATATTCGTCCCTATACGATGAATTTTGGCCCCCAGCATCCGGCGGCGCACGGTGTTCTGCGTCTGGTGTTGGAAATGGATGGTGAAATTGTTGACCGTGCCGATCCGCATATCGGTTTGCTTCATCGTGGTACAGAAAAGCTGATTGAGCATAAAACCTATATGCAGGCCGTACCCTATTTCGATCGTCTGGATTATGTGTCCCCGATGAATCAGGAACATGCCTTTGCTCTGGCCACCGAAAAGCTGTTGGGGATAAAGGTGCCGCTTCGGGCGAGTTATATCCGCGTGCTGTTTTCGGAAATGACGCGTATTTTAAATCACATTCTGAATATCACGACCTTTGCGCTGGATGTCGGAGCGATTACGCCGACATTGTGGGGCTTTGAAGAACGTGAAAAGATGATGGAGTTTTACGAACGCGTCAGTGGCGCACGTTTGCACTCGAACTATATCCGTCCAGGCGGTGTGCATCAGGATATGCCCGACGGTCTGGCTGATGATATGTGGGAATATACAGAACAGTTTCCCAAATTTTACGAAGAGTTGGATGGATTGCTTACCGAAAATCGGATTTTCAAACAGCGCACGGTGGATATCGGCGTTGTTTCAAAAGAGGAAGCCATCAATCGTGGCTTTACAGGGCCGATGCTGCGCGCCAGCGGTGTGCCGTGGGATTTGCGCAAAAGCCAGCCGTACGAGATTTATAACGAATTGGATTTTGATGTTCCGGTTGCAAGCTCAGGTGATTGCTGGGGACGGTATTTGGTCAGAATGGAAGAGATGATGCAATCACTGTCCCTGATGCGCCAGTGTCTGGAAAAATTGCCCAAAGGGGCGGTGATGGTGGATGACCGTAAAATCGTTCCGCCGAAACGCGAAGACATGAAAAATTCGATGGAAGCGATGATACACCACTTTAAACTCTATACGGAAGGGTATCACGTGCCGCCCGGGGAAACCTATGCTGCGGTCGAAGCACCCAAAGGCGAGTTCGGGGTTTATCTGGTGTCCGAAGGGGGGAATAAGCCGTACCGTTGTCGGATACGAGCTCCGGGGTTTGCGCATCTTCAAGCACTCAATTTTATGACCGAAGGCCACATGCTGGCCGATTTGGTGGCCATTATCGGCTCGCTTGATTTGGTCTTTGGTGAGATAGACAGGTAAGAATAAATGGTAAAAGCGACATACAATAACGATATTCAGCCCGATAGTTTTGAGTTTTCGGCGGCGAATAAAAAGAAGGTGAAGGACATTATTGCCCGCTATCCCGTGGGCGGTGAGCGCAGTGCCGTGATGCCCTTGTTGGATTTGGCGCAACGTCAGCACGATAACTGGATACCGCGTGCGGCCATGGATAAAATTGCTGAAATCCTGAACCTGCCGCCGGTCAAGGTGTACGAGGTGGCAACGTTTTATACGATGTATAATCTGGAGCCGGTGGGTAAGCACCATATTCAGGTATGCGGCACGACCCCGTGCAAGCTGTGTGGTTCGGACGGTATCATGGGCGCATGCAAGAAAAAGCTGGGTATTGAAATGGGGGAAACCACCAAGGATGGGCTGTTTACTTTGTCCGAAGTGGAATGTCTGGGAGCGTGTGTCAATGCGCCGGTGGTGCAAATCGGTGATGATTATTACGAAGATTTAACGCCGGAGACCATGGAAACACTGCTCGATGATTTGGCCAAAGGAAAAAAAGTGACGGTTGGCACACAGGTTGCGCGTGAGAACGCCGCACCTAAAACCGGTCGAACGACATTGGTTGATGATACTCCCAAATCCAAAAAGGGAGGAAAGAAATAATGCTGTCGGACAAGGATCGCATTTTTAAAAACCTCTATGGTGATTTGGGAGCTGACCTGAAATCGGCCAAAGCCCGAGGCGATTGGAAAGATACCAATAAAATCCTCGCGCGCGGGCATGATGAGATTATTGCCGAAGTCAAAGCTTCGGGGCTACGCGGGCGCGGTGGTGCCGGATTTCCGCCCGGTGTCAAATGGTCGTTTATGCCCAAGGAATCGTCCAAGCCCAGCTATCTGGTCATTAACGCCGATGAATCCGAACCGGGAACTTGTAAAGACCGTGAAATTTTGCGCCACGAACCGCATAAATTAATTGAAGGCGCTTTGATAGCCGGCTTTGCCATGCGGGCGCACCGTGCCTTTATCTATGTACGCGGCGAGTTTTATAACGAAGGCTTGGCTTTGATGAAAGCGATTGACGAAGCCTACGCGGCCGGTTTCTTGGGTAAAAACGCGTGTGGTTCGGGATGGGATTTTGATATTACCGTGCATCGCGGGGCGGGAGCCTATATCTGTGGTGAGGAAACGGCACTGCTTAATTCGTTGGAAGGCAAGAGAGGAATGCCGCGTAACAAACCGCCATTTCCGGCTATGGCAGGATTGTATGACTGCCCGACTACTATCAATAATGTGGAAACGATTTCCGTGGTATCGACCATCATGCGCAAAGGTGCCAAGTGGTTTTCCTCCTTCGGACGTGAAGGCAATACCGGTACCAAGCTGTTCTGTATTTCAGGCCATGTCAACAACCCATGCACGGTTGAAGAGGAAATGGGCATTCCCATGCGTACCCTGATTGAAAAACATGCCGGCGGTGTCAAAGGCGGCTGGGACAATTTGCTGGCCGTTATTCCGGGCGGCTCATCTTGTCCGTGTCTGCCAAAAGATATTTGTGAAACTGTCAAGATGGATTATGACGGGTTGAAAGAAGCCGGGTCAAGCTTTGGCACGGGAGGGGTGATTGTCATGGATAAATCCACCGACATTATCGAAGCCATTTGCCGTCTGTCCAAATTCTACAAACATGAATCATGCGGCCAATGTACACCATGCCGCGAGGGGACGGGCTGGGTCTTGCGGATTATGGAGCGCATGGTCAAAGGGGATGCCGAAATTCACGAAATCGACCAGTTATGGGATATTACCAAACAGATGGAAGGCAAAACGATTTGTGCGCTGGCTGATGCCGCCGCTTGGCCGGTACAGGGGCTTATCCGCCACTTCCGCGCCGAGATTGAAGAACGCATCAACAGCTATAAACAGAGTTTGAAACAGGAAGGTGCTGCATGAGTTTATCCTTATCGCTAGTCTGGGGGTTTTTCTATGCTACGCTGGGGCAGGTGCTGATTTATTCGGCCACCGCCTTTATCAATGGTGCGTTTTTCGGCCGTTTCCTGCATGGTATCTATGACCATACGACACCGTTTTCACGGCTTGTGATTGCTTCGGCCACGTTGTTTCCATTGGCCAATTATCTGATTTCGAAAATCTTCCGTGTGACCGATGCCGGTTATGCGGGAATGCTGATTATTATTACGCTGGTACTGGTTCTGGCCGGTAAGGCGTTGTTGCTGGGCGTTGGTGAAATGTCATGGCGTGTGGTGTTGTCGGTGGCGGTGCTGACCTGCGCCGCGGCTTGGGTATCGTATGAATTGCATCGTGTTGCTTGAATAAGGAATAGTGGCTTATGCCGAAACTGACGATAAATGGAATAGAAGTTGAAGTGGAAAAGGGGACAACCGTCTTGCAGGCGTGCGAGATGATTGGTATTGAGGTTCCACGCTTCTGCTATCATGAAAAGCTGGCGATTGTGGCCAATTGCCGGATGTGTCTGGTGGAGCAAAAGGGAGCGCCTAAACCGGTTCCGTCCTGTCATTCGCTTTGTGTCGATAACATGGAAATTGAAACCGATACGCCGGCTGTGCGTCAGGCGCGTCAGTCTGTCATGGAGTTTATGCTGGCTAACCACCCTCTGGATTGCCCGATATGTGATCAGGGCGGCGAATGTGACTTACAGGATCAGGCCTTTGCCTATGGGTATGACCGTGGCCGCTTCCATGAAAGCAAGCGTGCTGTGGTGAATAAGGAGTTTGGGCCGCTGATTAAAACGGTGATGACACGCTGTATCCATTGTACGCGCTGTATCCGTTTTGGTGAAGATATCGCCGGTGTACCGCAACTGGGGCTGGTTGGGCGCGGTGAAGATGCCGAGGTCAGCACCTTTGTCGGTGAAGCGATTAATTCGGAACTTTCGGGCAATATGGTCGATGTTTGCCCGGTTGGGGCGCTGACGAATAAACCCTATGCTTTTACTGCCCGTTCGTGGGAACTGACCAAAACCGACTCTATTGATGTGCTGGACGCAGTGGGCAGTGCCATTCGTATTGATAGCCGTGACGGTAAGGTCATGCGCGTTCTGCCCAATCGCAACGAAGATATTAACGAGGTATGGATTTCCGATAAAACCCGTCATGCTTGTGACGGTCTGTCGGTCAACCGGATTACCGAGCCGCATATCCGTGTGAAGGGAAAACTCAAACCCGTATCGTGGGACAAAGCTTTCAAAACCATTGCGGACAAGCTGTCGGGGCTGGATGGCAAACAGATGGCAGCTCTGGCCGGTAATCAGGCTGATTGCGAAAGCATACTGGCTCTCAAAGATTTGATGACGGCGTATGATTGCCCTAATCTGGATTGTCGCATTGATGGTGCCGATTATGATGTTAGCGAGCGGTGCGGCTATATCATGAATACGCCGATTTTACAGATTGAACAGGCCGATGCCATATTGCTGGTCGGTACGTTCCTGCGCCACGAAGCCACCATGATTAATGCCCGTATCCGCAAAGCATGGTTCAAACGTAAAATTCCTATTGGTGTTATCGGTGATGCCGATTTGGATTATACCTATCCTGTAACGGCACTTGGAAATGATGCCTCTGTTTTGGAGGATTTGGCCAAAGGTAAAGGCGATTTTGCCAAGGTTCTGGCAGCATCGGGAAAAGCTATGATTATTGTCGGAGCGGGTGCTCTGGCACGCAAAGACGGTGCGGCTATTCAATCTGTGTGCCGTGTCATCGCCGAAAAATACGGTATGTTGGATAAGGCTTGGAACGGCTTTAATGTCTTGCAAACTGCCGCGGCACGTGTCGGCGCATTGGACTTAGGCTTTGTCCCGCAAAAAGGCGGCAAGGGCTTTGCCGATATTGTCAAACAGTGCCACAAAGGTGCTGTGTCGTTCCTCTATCTTTTGGGGGTCGATAATACGGATTTAACCCGTAAAGAGTTGGGTGATGATGCCTTCGTCGTTTATCAGGGAACTCACTTCGATTATGGGGCTGAACTTGCCGATGTTGTATTGCCCGGTGCGGCCTATAGCGAAAAAACGGCAACCTATATCAATACCGAAGGTCGTCCGCAAAGGACACATGCTGCTGTCAAGCCCCCCGAACAAGCCAAGGAAGATTGGAAGATTATTCGCGCGTTGTCGGGGATTGTCGACAAGACATTGCCTTATAATGCGATTGAAGAGCTGTGGGAGAGGTTGATTAAACAATTGCCGCAGGTTAAAGAAATGGGCAAAATCGTCATGCCGCCATGGAAAGAGTTTGGCAAAAAAGGTAATGTGGATAAAACACCTTTTACGCCCGTATTTGACAATTACTATCAAACCTGTCCGATTAGCCGCGCTTCATTAGTGATGGCGCAGTGTCAGGAACAGTTTGGTCCACCTGTCAAACCCGTTAAAGCCGCTGGTAAAGGAGGAAAAAAATAATGCTTGATTTTATTCCTCAGCCTTGGCTTTCCTATGCCGAATATCTCATTTGGACATTGTTCCTGATTTTATGTGTGATTGCGCCTCTTCTATTGGCAGTGGCCTATACCACCTATCTGGAACGTAAGGTGCTCGGCCTTATTCAAATGCGTAAAGGGCCAAATGTTGTCGGGCCGTTTGGTCTGTTACAACCGCTTGCCGATGGTCTAAAACTGCTGGGAAAGGAAACGATTATTCCGTCGGGGGCGGACAAGCCTGTCTTTCTGCTGGCTCCTATCCTGACCTTTGCTTTGGCACTTGCTTCGTGGGCGGTTATTCCCGTATCGCCGACATGGGTTCTGGCTGACATCAATGTCGGGATTTTGTATTTGTTCGCCATTTCTTCGATGGGGGTTTACGGTATCCTGATGGCGGGTTGGGCCTCTAACTCACGCTATGCTTTTTTGGGCGGGATGCGCAGCGCGGCGCAGATGGTATCGTACGAAGTATCAATGGGATTGATTATTCTGACGGTTCTATTGATGGTCGGTAGTATGAATTTAACGGATATTGTTACGGCTCCGCGTCCATGGTGGGGATGGATTGTCTTGTTTCCCATGTTGGTTATGTTCTTTATTTCGGCTTTGGCTGAAACCAACCGTTCACCCTTTGATTTGCCCGAAGGGGAGTCAGAGCTGGCCGGCGGTTTCAACGTTGAATATTCCGCCATGACATTCGGCATGTTCTTTTTGGGTGAATATGCCAATATGATTTTAATGTCGGCTTTGACCGTTATTCTATTCCTTGGCGGATGGTTGCCGCCCTTTGGCATTGAATGGACTTTGTGGAATTGGATACCGCCGCAGCTGTGGTTTGCCGGGAAAACATTCTGCGTTTTGTTCACCTTTGTTTGGGTGCGCGGAACAATGCCCCGTTTCCGTTATGACCAACTGATGCGTTTGGGCTGGAAAGTCTTTTTGCCGTTGTCTCTGTTCTGGGTTGTTCTGGTGGCGGGATTATTGCTTTATACAGGAGAGTTGCCGACAACAGCGACAACACTTCCTGTTTATGGGGAGGTAGCACGATGAAACGTCATCTTTCCTATCACGCCCGTCGATTTCTTCTTGTTGATATTGTCAAGGGGATGGCTTTAACGGCCTATTACATGTTGGTTAAGCGGGCTGTAACGCTAAACTATCCCAAACAAAAAGGGCCGATTAGCCCGCGTTTCCGCGGTGAGCACATGCTGCGTCGCTATGAAAGCGGTGAAGAGCGTTGCATTGCCTGTAAGCTGTGCGAGGCCATTTGCCCTGCACAAGCCATTACGATTGAAGCCGAGCCGCGTCCCGAGGATGGATCGCGCCGTACAACACGCTATGACATTGATATGACCAAATGTATCTATTGTGGCTTGTGTCAGGAAGCCTGTCCTGTGGATGCCATTGTCGAAGGACCAAATTACGAGTATGTCGGCTTTACGCATGAAGAGCTGTTGTATGACAAGAAGAAATTGCTGGATAATGCGAAAGAGTGGAATGAGAAAGCCACGGCCAATATCCACGAAGATGGAAACTATAGGTAGGG